>DATHNM010000356.1:0-3183 GCA_035486095.1 Bryobacteraceae bacterium | reverse complement strand
GCGCTTGACCCCCAGAATTTAAAGCGCGCCGTGGAATGCGTGGTCAAACGCGCGCGATCCCTGCTGGTGATCGCACACCGCTGATTATTTCAGCCCATCGGCCAGATAAAGCGTGCTGATGTCGCGCTGGAACGAATACGCGTATGCGCTGCCATCGGGCGTCATCACCACTGGTCCAATCCGCACACCCACCGGGTCTGCCGGCTTAAGCTCTTTCCACGGCTCCTCGCGCCGGCTGGCCAGATCCAGCCGGTTGATCTTCATGGCCGTGGGGCCTTCGTCCTGCCGCAGAAACAGGGAACGGCCGTCCGCGCTCCAGCTCACAACCGATTCCCCGGCCTGCAGATCCACGGGAGATTTCGGCGGCGCGCCCGCGATCGGCAGCAGGTTCAGCTTGCCCCCCACGATGGAGGTCAGATATTTTCCGTCGGGCGATGGGTGCGACGCCGGCATTCCCTCGGGCGTGGCCGGAACCGGCGCTGCGCCGTGAATATCCTGTATATACGTGCGTATGGGTCCGTTCGGTTCATTGCCCGTGAACAAGAGGTGTTGCCCATCGGGAAGCCATTCCACGCGTTCATAGTGCATGCCGGGAGTGCTCAGAACGCGCGGCTCTCCGGGGCCGGTGGGCAGCAGGCTCAACGTCGTCTTGGAACCGTCGTTCAGGATGCACGCCACAAATTTTCCGTCGTGCGAGAGCGCGGGCCAGTTGCCATCTCCCAGTCGTACGGCTGGCGAACCGTCCGTTTTGCGGAGGTAGATAGCCGGATTCCGGGCCTGCCCGGAGGATTGTTCCACGAACAGAATCGTCTTTCCGTCCGCGGAAATATCGTAAACCTGGCTGGCATCGAACCAGGAGAGATCGGCTTCCTGTTTGGCGCCCGGGGCCAGGGCCGAAATGCCCATGCGCGAATCCAGCACGGTGAAGAGCACCTTCTTGTCGCGCGTGATATCGTCCACCAGCATGGACGCGGGTGTTTCCACTACCAGCCGTTCATTCCCGCTGAGCGTCACGGCGCGCAACGCCGGTTGCTCGCCGGCCTTGGCTGCACCGAACCAGATTTCGTCGCCTTTGGGCGACCATATCAACCCACCCAGCGTTTGCCAGCCGGAGGACAACGCCCGCTTCTTGCCGTTGGTGTCGAGAACGGTGACGGTATAGTCGCCCGCATTGTCGTCGTGCTCGAAGAACCCGATCCAGTCGCCCTTGGGCGCGATGCGCAGCATCTTTGGCGGGCTTCCGCCGTTTTCGTAGCGCACGGTTCCAATGGGATACTCGATGCGATTCCTGCCGCCGACGGTGCGCGCTACGGCCAGCGTGGAGCCGTCGGGCGACCAATCGGCGTCATTCACGTTTTCCAGAATCTCGCGCGGCGCTCCACCTGACAACGGCACGCGCGCCAGCGTTCCAGCGCTTCCACTCACGCTGGGTGCCAGCAGGATGGCCATCTCACCGGTGGAACTGATAGCGAGGATGCGGCCGCCCGGCAGATCCAGCGCCCGGTATTCGCGGCTTCCGGGGCGCATGGAAAAAATATTGGCGGGTTCATCGGCCCACTGTGCGCTGAACACCACGGTCTGTCCATCGGGGGAAAATTTGGCCGATGGGATCTCGCCGCGCCGGTAGGTCAGGCGCTCAAAAGTGGGCTGCGCGGGCTTCAGCAGTCTCCAACCGGCGTAGGCTCCCGCAAGCAAAGCGACCAGGATCACGGCCGGCCAAGGCAAAACACGCCGCAGCACATCCGGCCGCAGGGAAATCAGAAAGCCGCGCGGCGGCTGGACGGCGGGCGCCGGAGCGTCCGTCAATGTCAATTTGCCGGACTCCAGCTCGTCCAGCACGTCTTCGAGCGCGACCTTGATGTCGGCCATGCTCTGCCAGCGGCGCTGGGGATCCTTGCGCAAGCAGCGGCTGATGATGCGATCTACGTCGCGCGGAATGCCTTGCCCCAGCTGGCTCAGGGGCACGGGCTCAGAATGCAGCACGGACGCGAGAGTGGAGAGCTTCGAATCGCCCGAAAATGCGCGCTTGCCGGTGACCATCTCATACAACACCGCGCCAAATCCGAAGATGTCGGACCGTGCGTCCACCGTGTGGCCGTCGGCCTGCTCCGGCGACATGTACGCGACCGTGCCGATGATGGTGCCGGCTTCGGTGCGCAGCATGGCGTCCACATGCACGCTTTGCGTGACCGCGAAAACATCCGGCTCTTCGATTTCGGTGAGCTTGGCCAGGCCGAAATCGAGAATCTTCACCTCGCCCTGCTCGTTGACGATGACGTTGGCGGGTTTCAGGTCGCGATGGACAATGCCCGCGTTGTGGGCGGCCGCCAGGCCATCGGCGATCTGGATGGCGTAACGAAGCGCGTCGTTCATCCGGATGCCTTTGCGGCCGATCAGCCGGTCCAGCGTTTTGCCGGCCACGTACTCCATCGCGATGAAGTCCACCGGCAGCCCATCCACCTGCCCGGTGTCGATGTCGTAAATGGTGACGATGTGGCGATTGCTGAGGGCCGACGCGGCTTTTGCCTCCTGGGAAAAGCGTGCGCGGCGATCAGCGTTGGCGACCGCGGTGGAAGGGAGCACTTTCACGGCCACGGAGCGATCCAGGTGGGTGTCCAGCGCGCGGTAGACGACGCCCATCCCTCCAGCGCCCAGCTTGGCTTCAATGCGATAGTGCCGGAGAGTTTCGCCGATCATGGCCGGATGTCTGAACGCCGGATTTTACGGTCCGAGCGTTCAGTTTATCATCCACCGCGTTGGAGTATTCACTCCGATTTACCGATAGCTCATTGTTTGGCAAAGTTTAGGGAAGACGTATGCAAATTGTAAGGCTCGCGATTTCATCTTGTGCTCTGGCCGGGCTCCTGGTGGCGCAGCCCAGCCTGCGGATCACATCGCCTGCCGATGGGGCCATCGTCCATCCTGGCGAAACGCTAACCGTCGACGTAGAGGCCCTTCCGCCCGAAGCTTTTAAGTTGGTGTTCGTGGCTGGCGCCGATCCGATCAGCCTCAGCAAGGAGAAACTCAGCAAGCCGCCTTATCGGTTCACCGTTCAGATACCGGCTGGCACCAGGCCCGATAAATACCCAATCACCGCCGCTGGCTTCGCCCTGTCTACGGGGCAGCTGATGAACTCCGCTTCGGTTGACGTACTCGTCGAGCGCGCCGATTCGCCTATCAGCA
>DATHNM010000355.1:0-12159 GCA_035486095.1 Bryobacteraceae bacterium | reverse complement strand
GGGCTTGGGCTCAGGCGCCACCGGAGTGCCGGTCTCGGGCTCACTCGCCATCCACTACGATCAGCGCAGCGGAAAGCTGCAGCTCGGCAACTCACAACTGGACGTTGGTTCCACGCACGCGGATGTGTCGGGAACTCTCGGCGAAAAACTGGCCCTGCATGTCGTTTCGAGAAATCTGAATGATGCACTTCCCGTGCTGCGTGCCTTGGGCGCTCAACCGCCCGCTCAATGGCCGGTGGAGTTGCAGGGAGGCGTGGCGCGCATCGACGCTTCCATCACCGGCGGACTCCCAGATCCGAAAATCTCGGGCCAGGCCGAGGCGGAGAAGCTGAAGCTGGAAGGGCAGCTGCTGGATAAGGTTACTTCCACTTTTACTCTCGATCGATCCGGCGCCGTGCTGCAGGCCATGACCATCGAAGGGGGCAAGATGCGTCTGGAAGGCAGCGGCCGGGCCGGGTTGCGCGATTGGAAATTGGACGGGAGCAGTCCCATCGCCGCCACCGTATCCTTGCGCTCCGCCGACATTCAAACCCTGGCAGCGGAGGCAGGCTGGAAGCCGCTGCCGGCGACCGGTCTGGTTTCGGCCGCGATTCACGTTTCTGGATCGCTTGAATCGCCGGTGATTTCAAGCGCGCTGACGCTCGAAAATCTCACCGCCTACGACGAACACTTTGCGCAGGCTCGCGCCGACGTCACGCTGACCAGTACGGCCATCGAACTATCGCACGGCGAAGCCCGCAACGGCGCGGCACGCGTCACCTTGTCGGGCGACTACAATCATCCGGCCAGCGATTGGAAGGACGGTTCGCTCCGCTTCGATTTGGCAACTAGCGGCGTGGATCTGGCCGCAATCAAGCACCTGCAGGATTTTGAGAGCGGCCTGGGCGGGCGGCTGGATTTGAAGGCCAGCGGCGGCGCCAAAATCGTGAAGGGCGTGGTGGATCTCACATCGCTCAATGGCGATCTCACCGTGCGCAACGCCGCCATCGACGGCCGCTCCTATGGAAATCTAACGATTACCGCCGCCACCAAACTGCCCCTTCTCACGCTGGCCGCCACCGCCACTCTGGATGATGTTCGTCTGCAGGGTAGCGGCGAATGGCGGATGGAGGGAGATTATCGCGGCCAAGCCCACCTTGCCATTCCCCGCATCTCGTTCGCCACGCTCCACGATCTGACTCCCGGCAAGCATGTTCGCAAGGATCTCCCCTTCGACGGCTTTGTGGAAGGCGAGGCCACAATTTCCGGTCCACTGAATCAGCTCTCGGCGATGAAGGCAGACGTCACGCTCTCCACTGTCCAGCTGAACGCCAGCCCCAGCGCACACCCGGTGGGCGGCGTACAACTGCAGGATCTGGTTTTGCGGAACGCCCAACCCATCCATATCGTGGCAACTCCCGGTTCCATCGACCTTGGCCATGCCAGCTTCATTGCCAAGGACACGACGGTGGACGCCAGCGGACGCCTGTCGCTGAACTCGAAGACTCCCTGGGACCTGGCCATCCAGGGCAGCATCAATTTTTCGATTCTTCAGCTGTTCAACCCGGATTTGCTGGGATCCGGCGCATCCATCATTAACGTAACGGTCCGCGGGCCTCTTACCGAGCCGCAAGTGGAAGGGCGGCTGGAACTGCGGAACGCCTCGTTATTTCTGCGCGATGTTCCGAACGGCGTGGATAGCGCCAATGGCCTGATCCTGTTCGATCGCAATCGCGCCACGGTGCAGAACCTGAGCGGGAAAAGCGGCGGCGGCGACATTTCGTTCGAAAGCGGAAGCTTCCTGGGCTTTCGCGGCGCCGCTGTGGTTTACCGCCTGCAGGCCACGGCTCGTAATGTGCGCTATCGCTCTGAGCAGGGCATCAGCGTTACCGCGGATGGGTCGCTGGCATTGGTGGGCACGTCGGAGAGCAGCGTGTTGTCGGGGGCCGTTTCTGTAACGCGCGCGGCTTTTAATCCTCGTACGGATGTGGGAGCGCTGCTGGCTTCCACTACCACGCCCATAGCCGCCACCAATGAGTATTTGCAGGGGCTGCAGTTAGATGTCCGGGTGGCTACTCAACGCACCCTGGAAGTGGAGACGTCACTGACGCGTAACATCCAGGCCGATGCCAACCTGCGCGTGCGCGGCACTCCGGATCGTCCCATCCTGCTGGGCAATATCACTGTCAACTCGGGCCAGATTGAGTTTTTCGGGAACAAGTACAGCATCAACCGGGGCGAAATCAACTTTAATAATCCAGCCAAGATTGAGCCGGTGATCAACATGGATTTGTCCACCAAGGTGCGCGGCATCACGGTGGACATCAGCTTTTCGGGGTCTCTGAACAAGCTGAATTTCTCCTATCGATCCGATCCGCCGCTGGAGGCCTCCGATATCGTGGCGTTGCTGGCGGTGGGCCGCACTCCCTCCACTTCCGGCCCGCTCGCCACCAGCCAGGCAACCACCAATTCGAACAACAGCTACCTGGGGGTGGGTAGCGGAAATAATTCTTTACTCTCCCAAGCCATAGCTCCAGACTCCGGGCGATTGCAAAAGCTTTTCGGCGTCAGCCACATCAAGATCGATCCGCAGCTGACGGACGTTACTATCGTTCCCCAGGCTCGTCTCACCATGGAACAGCAGGTCTCCTCCGATGTCACCCTCACCTACATCACCAACCTGGCGGTAACCAACCAGCAGCTGGTGCGCGTGGAGTGGGATTTTAGCCGGAAATGGTCCGCGGTGGCCCTGCGCGACGAAAACGGGGCGTTCAGCATCGATTTCCAGTACCGGAAGCGCTTCAAGTAGCTTGCCATGCGGCTGCGCAAGGTCCAGGGAAAGCTCAAGGTGGAGCACAGTATCATCGACGGCTTGCGGAATGTCCTGGAGCGGCTGCTGGATGGGAATCCGGGGGCCATCCGGTCCGTGATTCCGGGCGTCATACGTCCCGTGCGGGACGCCAAAGGCGAGGTCAAGATCCGGGTGACCGTGCCCACCAGCAATGGCTGGAAGGCCATCGCGTTGAGCGCCGGCGCCAGGCAGGAACTTTTCATTAGTACCAGTCTTTCCAAGGATGAATTGGAGCAGGCCATCGGGCGGGCACACGCGCGCGCTCTGTAGGCGCCGCTAAGGGTCTAGTACTAAGGTGTTCCAGAGCGGTAGTCTAACTGCCTTACGACGCTAACGTTACTCTCATTCCCCGCCGATGAGGAAAATAAGACTCTAAGTTTTCCCAAACGTAGCGGTATGGGAAGTTTGCGGATATTTGGTGAAGATTCTAATTGCAGATGACAGCATAGTCTCCCGGCACTTGCTGGAAGCCACGTTGCGCAAGTGGGGCTACGACGTCATGGTGGCTTGCGATGGCGCCGAAGCCCTGGAACTTTTGCAGCGCGAAGATGCACCGGCGCTTATTATCCTGGATTGGATGATGCCGGGCATGACCGGGGTTGAGGTCTGCAAGCGCATCCGGCAGCGCGACAGCGAACCCTACACCTACATTCTGCTGCTCACCTCCAAGAGCCAGAAGGAAGACTTGATTGAAGGCATGGACGCGGGCGCTGACGATTACATCACCAAGCCTTTCGACCAGAATGAGCTGCAAGTCCGTCTGCGCGCCGGTACCCGCCTGGTGGATTTGCAGGCGCAGCTTCTGAAAGCCCGCGAAGACCTGCGGGACCAGGCCACGCGGGATTCGCTCACGCGCTTGTGGAACCGAAGTTCCATTCTGAGTGAACTGGGACGTGAGCTGGCCCGTTCCGAACGTGAATCGCGGCCACTGGGCGTGGTAATCGTCGATCTGGATCACTTCAAACATATCAACGATACCTACGGACATCTGGCCGGCGACGCGGTTCTTCGCGAAGCGGCCCGCCGTATGCAAAACAGCATTCGCCAGTATGACTCCATCGGGCGTTACGGGGGCGAGGAATTCCTGATCCTGTTTCCCGGCTGCAGCCAGGACGATTGTTTCGCGCAGGCCGATCGATTACGCAAGCAGCTGGCCCAGGCGGAGATGTCGGTGAACGATAGCTCTCTGCGAGTAACGGCCAGCTTTGGCGTGACCATGGCTATGCCGGGTGAAAGCTGCACCCAGGAAGCCTTGATCCGCCGGGCCGATGAGGCGCTCTATATGGCCAAGAAGTCGGGCCGCAATCGCGTCCAGTTGCTGTCGTACCAGGCAGAGCCTACGGATGCGAATGCCCAAGCCAGCAGTGAAGCCGCCGTTGTGGTTCCCTAATAGCTCGCTTAGTGGCGCTGCGCTACCTGAAAGTGGCTCAACGAATTCGCGTAGCTGGAAATCCCTTTGTACAGCGCCTCCGCCGTGCGTTCGCGATACTCTTCGCGCCGCATGACACTTTCGTCGTGCGCATTGCTCACAAACCCGATTTCGGCCAATACCGACGGCATCGACGCGCCGATCAAGACCACGAACGGAGCCCTCTTTATCCCGCGATCTTTCGAGCGCGAGTCGGTCGCTTTCGCCGACAAAGTGAACAGCGCGGTCTGCACGCGCGTGGCAAATTCCCGCGACTCTTCCACCTTGTCCTTCAGCGCGATTTTCTCCAGCAGGTCCTGCAATTCGTAAACCGTCATCTGCGAACCGGAATTTTCCCGCGAGGCCAGATCCAGGGCGCTGCGTGAAGTGGTGAAATTCAGATAGTAGGTCTCCACGCCAGCGGCGCTGCGTAAAGGTGAAGAATTGGCGTGAATGGAAAGGAACAGGTCCGCCTTGGCTTCGTTGGCAATCTCGGTGCGGCGCTCCAGTGGAACGAATGTATCGTCGGAGCGGGTGAAGATTACTTCGCTCCCCATGCGCGTTTCAATCAATCGGCCAAGCCGCTGGGAGACATCCAGAACCAGATCTTTTTCGCGAAGCCCCTCCGGACCCACGCTGCCGGTATCGTGCCCTCCGTGGCCGGGATCAAGCACGATGCGCCCTACCTTCAGCCCGAGCGCGCGAATCATGGAGCGGTCGCCCGTGGAATTGCGCTTGGCTGGAAGAGCCGTTTCCACTGGCTGCGGCGGCGTGGTAGAAGCTACATTGGCGAGGGTGGCGGGCACCGGTTTCGCCAGCACCGCCAGATTGGTTGCGCGGGCGGGAGCAGGCCCTGGCTTGTAGTTCGCCGCGAGCAATGCCGGAACCCGCGGTGCGTTATTTCTGAATTGCAGTTCAGGGGGCGGCTCAAGCACAACTTCCTGCGCTTGCACCACCGGAATGGCAGCCGGGCGAGCGGACGGCGGAGTGAAAGGGCGGCGCTCGGCGGGTTTCGAAGCTGGCGTTGGCTCCGGAGGCGTTCGCTCGATCAGGGACGGAGGCGCCTTCACCGGTACTTTGGTTGTTTCGGGCGCACTGCCGGAAGCACGCAGTTCGATGATCAGGCGGCTGGGATTGTCCAGACGCGAAATCGAGGATTCCACCGAAGGTTCCAGATCCAGCACCACGCGGGTCACGTTGTGCTGCGGCTCAGCCACCCGGATCTGGCGAACAAAGTGATCCGAGACCGGAATGGTGGTCATGCCCTTGCTGCCCAGGGTGGGCCTGGTGCCCATCAGATCGAAGAACAAGCGGTCAGGACTATCCAAGCGATCGGACTTTACCTGAAAATCGCCGTCCGTCTCCACCGCGATGCGCGTTACGCCGCCCAGCGACCAGAAGCGAACCGCAGTGACATGATGTGGTTCCGCCAGGTCGGCGGCCAACGCCGCGCCCAGCGTCAGGAGCAGCAATGCTCCCGCCTGCCACCAGCGTGTGGAGGCGGCGCGGCCATGCATATTCCGGGGGAGGTGTAGCATGGATTTCCTATCGAGTTGCGATGTGTAGCTTGCCCTCTGTATCCACATACGCAAGAATGTGCCGCGGCGCCTCTTCGGTTGGCTTTGGCTCCTCTGCATTCGTTGCTTCGTGCTTGCTCTCGTTGTCATTCAGGGCTGCGCGCTTGGCTTGCCCGTATTTCTTGCCCACTTTAGCCACATAGCTCACAGTCTCGGGATAGGGCGGCACGTCTTTGTACTTCGCCACCGCCTTCTCTCCGGCGTTGTAAGCAGCAATAGCCAGCCGGTCGTCCTGGAATGTATCCTGCAGGAATTTGAGGTAACGAACCCCGGCCTCGATATTCTGTTTCGGGTCGAAACTGTCCGTCACGCCGAACCGCAGTGCGGTGCCGGGCATCAACTGCATCAGGCCCTGCGCTCCCTTGGGAGAAACGGCAAACGGATTGTAGTTGCTCTCCACTTGAATCACTGAGTCTACTAGTAGCGGATTCACGTCGAAATTCTTCGCTGTTTCAGCAACCAGGCCGCGGACGTCAACCCCAGCCTCGGCTGCCGGTTTGGGCGCTGCCACCAGACTGCGCACCAGCTTTCCGCTGCGCGCATCCACCTTTACCACCCAAACGGCATGGCTGGGCAGCGCGCTTCCCGGAGGCAGCGTGGCAGCGGCGAGATTTCCCAAAACCGCCGTCCCCAGAATAAGTTCCAAACAAAATCGCATCCTTTTGTTCTACCCGATTATAACCGGATTCCTTCCGTCCGCAAGTTTTTCTTTCCGCCGAGCCAGCCGGATGCTAATGCTATTATTCTCTCATGCAAGCCTCGGGTTTTGTGCTGGCCGGTGGGGCAAGTAAGCGCATGGGCCAGGACAAGGCGTTGTTGCCCTATAACGGAACAACGCTGGTGGAGCACGTCGCGAAAACCGTGAGTGATGCCGCCGGTTCCGTCGCCCTGATTGGCAATCCGGAGCGGCTGGGTAATCTTGGCCTGCCCGTCTTTCCGGACGAGCTGCCCGGTTCCGGCCCCGCGAGTGGTATTTACACCGCTCTGCGAGTTTCGGAAACCGACTGGAATCTGGTGGTGGCGTGCGATATGCCGGCCGTTTCCGCTGAAATCCTGCGTCAGCTCTTGCAGCGGGCCGAGACGGCGGAGCGCAACTGCGTGACTGCGACTGGATTGTACGGCCAGCCCGAACCTCTGTGCGCCGTCTACCATCGGCGCTGCCTGCCTGCGCTGGGCCAGGCCATTCGCGATAAACGACTGAGAATGCGAGACTTGATAAAAGAAATCGGCGCCATCTGGATTCCCGTTGACCCCTCCGTGCTAGCCAACGTCAATACCCCCACCGAATGGACCGAGTTCGAGGCGAAGCTGACGTAAAGGGCAAATCATGACCGATAAACTCCACTACGTTGAGTTTCGCCATGTCTATAAGACGTTCGATCGCCCGGTTTTAGTTGATTCCAACTTTTACGTGAACGCGGGCGAAACCGTCGCCATCATCGGCCGCAGCGGCGTCGGCAAATCCGTCAGTCTGGGCCATATTATGGGCTTTCTGAAGCCCGATGAAGGCCGCGTGTTCGTAGCTTACCAGGACATTACCGATTACACCGAGGCGCAGCTCCGTGAGATCCGCAAAAAGGTGACCATGGTGTTCCAGAGCGGCGCTCTGTTTGATTCCCTGACAGTGGGTGAGAATATCCTGTTTTCACTGGAACTGCGTGACGATTACGACGAGCACAACAAGGAAGACGTGGTGGACGGCCTGCTCAGCATGGTGGACATGCTGCAGTTCAAGGATGCCTACCCAGCCGACCTTTCCACCGGCTACAAACGCGCCGTCGCCATCGCCCGCGCGCTGGCCGCGCAGCCGGAATGCATTCTCTATGATGAGCCCACCACCATGGTGGATCCCATCATGTCGGACACCCTGGCGCAACTGATGCTGAAGCTGAAGCGTGAACTGAAGTTGACCGCCGTGGTGGTGACGCACGATCTGGATCTGATGCGGAAGGTGGCCGACACCGTGGTAGTGCTCTTTAAGGGCGAGGCGATTTACTTCGGGCCTGTGGCCGATCTGGACAAATCCACCCATCCCCACATTCGAACGTTCCTGGCCATGGATCGCGTGGATCTGGTTTCGGAGCTGGCCGAGTAAGCCGCGGCCTACCGTTTCTTCTCGAAATCCAACGACGCCGAGTTCATGCAATAGCGTTCGCCGGTCGGCTTGGGACCGTCGTCAAAAACGTGGCCCAGGTGCGCATCGCACTTCCCGCATAACACCTCAACCCGCCGCATGCCATGGCTGGTGTCGGTCTCCACTTTGACGTGGTCCTGGGAAATGGGCGACCAGAAGCTGGGCCAGCCGGTTCCCGAATCGAACTTGGTATCCGATTCAAACAGCGGTGTCCCGCAGCACACGCACTTGTAAGTGCCGGGCTCATGATTGTCCCAGTGCTTGCCCGTGAATGCCGGCTCGGTGCCTTTTTTGCGCGTGACTGCGTATTGCTCGGGCGTCAGCTGTTTACGCCACTCTTCGTCGGTTTTCTTGATCTCGGCCATTTTGAGGTCACCTGGGCTGCTCAGTGCGCAGTCCGCATGCCTTCCCGTTGCGGAGTTATTATTCTTCGAACCGGGCTCTCTCTTACTGCTGGATGGTCACGATGGGCTGTGATGCCGATAGCACCGCTTCGGCTTCCTCGGCTGTGAACTGCTCGGTTTTGGCCGAGTGGTTCATGGAACAGAATTTCGGGCCGCACATGGAACAGAACGCCGCGTCCTTGAAGCCTTCCTCGGGCAGAGTTTCGTCGTGCATGGCTTCGGCGGTCTCTGGATCGAGCGACAATTCGAACTGCTTGCGCCAATCGAACTTGTAGCGCGCGCGCGACAGTTCGTCGTCGCGATCGCGAGCGCCCGGCCGATGCCGCGCGATGTCGGCGGCGTGCGCCGCAATCTTGTAGGCGATGATGCCTTGTTTCACGTCCTCGCGATTGGGCAGGCCCAGATGCTCCTTGGGCGTCACGTAGCACAACATCGAAGCTCCGTACCAGCCGATCATTGCGGCGCCAATGGCCGACGTAATGTGATCGTAGCCGGGAGCGAAATCGGTAACCAAGGGGCCGAGAGTGTAGAACGGAGCCTCGTCGCACATCTCCAGTTCCTTCTCCACCTGCATCTGGATCTGGTCCATCGGGATGTGCCCCGGACCTTCGATCATCACCTGCACGTCGTATTTCCAGGCCCTGCGCGTCAGCTCGCCCAGCGTTTTCAATTCTGCAAATTGCGCCGCGTCGCTGGCGTCGGCCACGCAACCCGGACGTAATCCATCGCCCAGCGAAAAGCTGACATCGTGCTTCTGGAAGATCTTGCAGATTTCGTCGAAATGTTCGTACAGGAAGTTCTGCTTGTGATTCTTCACCATCCACTCGGCCAGAATGGCCCCGCCGCGGCTGACGATGCCGGTAATGCGTTTGGTGGTGAGCGGAACATACTGCACCAGCACGCCGGCATGAATGGTCATGTAATCCACGCCTTGCTCGGCCTGCTCTTCGATTACTTCCAGCATCACGTTGATGTTCAGGTCTTCCACGCGCCGCACGCGCCCCAGCGCTTCATAGATCGGCACGGTGCCTACGGGAATGGGTGAGGCGTCGATGATGGCCTGGCGGATGCGCGGGATATCCCCGCCGGTGGAAAGATCCATGATTGTGTCGGCCCCGTACTTCACCGCATAGTGCAGCTTTTCCACCTCTTCATCAATGTTTGACGTGGTGGCCGAATTCCCGATATTGGCGTTGATCTTGCAACTGGACGCCACGCCGATGCACATCGGCTCCAGATTGGTGTGATGGATGTTGGCCGGAATGATCATGCGGCCGCGCGCCACCTCCGAGCGGATCAGTTCGCCCGTCACATGCTCGCGCTTGGCGATATATTCCATTTCCTGGGTGATGACGCCCTGGCGCGCGTAGTACATCTGCGTGCGGATCGGATCGTTCATTCGGGGGGTAATCCATGGGCTGCGCATACCGGCCATTTTAGCGCAGTAATCGTTTCGCAACCCATCCGGCGATGGTTTCGAACCGTTAGGCGATTTTCTCCCAGTAAGCGTTCCGGCCAAATGGCGTCACAACCATGTGTTTTTGAAATGTTCCGCGCGGGTCAGTGAACTTGGCGCCGTCCGGATAGGTTTCGCCCGGCACTGAAAGGTAGATGTCGCCGATAGATTGCAATCCCACCGGATCGGCACTGGCGGGCGATTGCGGGGCGGGTGGCAGTGGCGTGATAAACGGCGGGTAATCCTGGATGTTGGTGGACACTTTTATGGAGCCCGGGGGTGGATGCAGCGGATCATACGCCACCACCCCGGGCTGCGCGCTGCTGGGCGCGATGGTCACGGGCGGCTGCAAGGCCGATGGCACCCAGGTATAGCCGAATTGGGCGCGCATGGTCATCACCAGGTACGGATCCCAGCCCCACACCATGATCGGGACGTCAATCGTGAATCCGTTGGTGGCGAGCGTGGCCCCTTGCGTGGCGCGCTGGTCCTGATCAGCGATGGCCGCGAGCGCCTGCACCTCCGGCGGCTGCGATGCCCAGTAAGCCGCGTCGAATTGCTGTTGTGTCGTGAGCATAACTGGCCGCACTCTAGCAGCCAGTGCGGGGGCGCGATCACTGCTATTTCACAAGCCATTGAAAAGCGGCGGAACAAAATGCCGGCCGTGCCGTGATCGCCGTCTGATAGCTTGAAATGTTGCATCCGGTTCGCAAACAGATCCGCGTTCGCGGCATCGTCCAGGGCATCGGTTTTCGTCCGTTTGTCTACAACCTGGCAGTAAAGCTGGGACTGGCGGGTTACGTCTTGAACTCATCGGCTGGCGTGCTGATCGAAGTGGAGGGCGATCCTGCCAGCATTGAGCGCCTGGTACTTCAGCTCGACGAAAATCCCCCACCGTTGGCCCGGATCGAAGAGATTGCCATCGCCAGCCTGGAACCGGCTGGGCACCAGACCTTCGTGATCCGCGAAAGCGTGGATGAACCTGGCGCGCCGGCGCCTATTTCGCCCGACATTTCCACTTGCGCCGATTGCCTGCGCGACTTTCAGACACCTGCCGACCGCCGCTTCGGCTATCCGTTCACCAACTGCACCAATTGCGGACCGCGCTACACCATCACGCGCGCGGTTCCTTATGACCGGCCGCTCACCACCATGGCCTGTTTCCCGATGTGCCAACACTGCCTGAGCGAGTACCAAGACCCCGCGAACCGGCGCTTTCATGCCCAGCCCAACGCCTGTCCGGATTGTGGACCAGCGCTCACCCTCTCGCTCGAAAAGGTGCGGGAACTTCTCCATGCGGGCCGCATCGTGGCCATAAAAGGGCTGGGTGGATTTCATCTGGTCTGCGATCCATCCAATGACACCGCGGTCCGGCAGCTGCGCGAGCGCAAGAAGCGCAGCGACAAGCCATTCGCGCTGATGGTGCCCGATATCGCCGCAGCCGAGAAGCTGTGCTTCGTGTCGGATGCCGAACGCGCGGCCTTGACCAGCATCCGGCGTCCCATTGTGATCCTGGCACGCAGACCCGAAGCTCCAATTTCGCAGGCTCTGGCGCCCGGCAACAGCACCCTGGGCGTGATGCTCCCGTACACGCCGCTGCATTATCTGCTTTTCGATGAAGCATGCTCGGCGCTGGTGATGACCAGCGGGAATTTGAGCGAAGAGCCTATTGTCACCGGCAATCGCGAAGCGGCTGAGCGGCTGGCCACAGTGGCCGACGCGTTCCTGTTTCACAATCGCGACATCCACACGCGTGTAGACGATTCTGTGGTGCGGGTCTTCGAAGGCCAGGAACGCATGCTACGCCGTTCGCGCGGGTACGCTCCCTACCCGATCAGCCTGAGCATTCCAGTAGCGGAAATCCTGGCCTGCGGTGCGGAATTGAAGAACACGTTTTGTCTGACCACGGGACACCATGCGTTTCTCAGCCAGCACCTCGGTGATATGGAGAATTACGAGACGCTCGTCTTCTTTCAGGAGACGCTGGCGCGCATGAAGGAATTATTCCGGATTGATCCAAAGGTTGTGGTGCACGATCTGCACCCGATGTACCTCAGCACCAAGCTGGCGCTGGAGATGCAAGGGCTCGAGAAAATCGGGGTTCAACACCACCACGCCCACATAGCCAGTTGTATGGCCGAGAACAACGTCTCCGGAAAAGTGATCGGGGTGGCGTTCGACGGAACTGGATTCGGAACAGACGGCAAAATTTGGGGCGGTGAGTTTCTGGTTGCGGATTTTGACGGATTTGAGCGTCGCGCGCATTTTCGCTACGTTCGCCTAGCCGGCGGCGACGCTGCAGTTCGTGAACCGTGGCGTCTAGGGCTGAGCTATTTGTTGGACACATTCG
>DATHNM010000354.1:0-4217 GCA_035486095.1 Bryobacteraceae bacterium | reverse complement strand
CGTATTCGATCATTCTGAACGCGGACTATTCGCGCGAATTGCCGGGCATAATCACCATGGAAGTCGGCTACATCGGCAGGCTCTCGCGGCGGCTGCTCATGGAAGGCGACGTATACACGCCGCTTGAGAATTACAAAGATCCCGGTTCCGGGATCACATGGCAACAAAACGCCATGACGGTGTACAACCTGGCCAATTACCTGGCGAAAGGCGCGGGAGTGCCCTATAACAACGCCGCTGCTTTGGTGGCCCAGCAAGTGATGAACAACCCGAGCCTGGTTCCGAATTTGCCATTCGTCAATGATATTTGGCCCGGTTACAAGAACTACTATTTCCCGGGCAGTACGTCGGCGAATTATTTCTACAGCGTTTACGGAGTCTTTGGCAGCAGCTTCCTGGATAGCTTGCATGCGGCCGACCGCATCTCGGGAGCCTACATCCCCGGCAAGTGCCTGAGCGCTCCTGGCTGCTACACGTTTTTCGCGCAGCAGGGCAGCACCCAGCCCATGTGGATGAACGCCGGTGAAGCCAATTTCCACGGGCTCACGGTCGCGTTCCGCCGCCGCTATTCGAACGGTTTTCAATTCGATTTCAACTACACCTGGTCCCACTCCATCGATAACGGATCCGCGGCCGAATCGGGCGCCGGCGAACAGGGCGCGTCCATCCAGGATATTTACAACCTCAGCGCGTTCCGGGGCTCTTCGGATTTCGACATCCGGCACAATTTCAATGCGAATTTCATGTATGCGCTGCCGGTGGGAAAAGGCCAGTTGCTCTTGCATGGGGCGCCCGGTTGGCTGGATCAGATCGTGGGTGGCTGGCAGATATCCAGCGTTTGGCGCTATAGCACCGCGCTGCCTAGCGCCGTTGAAGGCGACCTGGCTTACAACACAAATTACTGGCTCAGTTCGCTGGCGGTAATGAACACGCCTACAGCCTCTGGCGGCGTCCACATCGACCAAAATGGAATCCCCAGCCTCTTCTCAAACACCAGCGTGTCAAGCAATTTTCAGGATCAACCGCCGGAAGGCGCGGGCACTCGCGCCGCTGTGCGCCTGGATTCGATTTTCAATGTCGATGCGGCGCTCACCAAAGCGTTTCACCTGCCGTGGGAAGGCAAGCGGTTGCAGTTCCGCGCCGAAGCTTTCAACCTGTTCAATCATCCGAACTTCACCAATCCCAGTCTGAGCCTTCAATCGCCTCAGACCTTCGGCGAATTTCAAGGTACGATGGAGCCGCGGTCCATGCAATTTGCGCTACGCTTTGAATTCTAATGAGATCACTTCAAGCTAGCCTGGCTTTCTGGCTGCTGTGCGGATGCTGCTGGGCGCAGGCGCCGGAGCCCAATGGCGGCGGCGTTCGCACCGGCGAGTTTCCCAAATCCTGGCGCACCGGTGGGCCCACGTGCGATGACGCGCCCGAATGGGAGGTTCACGCTTACAACCCCGACCTCTACATATTGCGGGAAAACGGCTGCGTCAATTATGAGAAGCCGTTCCTGTATCTTTTTTTCGGCAGTGAGAAAGCCTTGCTGATCGATACCGGCGCGGGTGAAACGCACGTCGCCTCCGCGGTTTCCGGAGTCATCGAGGAGTGGGCCAAGCGCAACCACAGAGACGCACCTCCGTTAATAGTTGGGCACTCGCATTCGCATGACGATCATATTGCCGGCGACGCCCAGTTTCACGCGCGCGCCAATACCACCGTGGTGCCGCTCACCGTGGAAGGCACCATGAAGACCTTCGACATCCCGCATTGGCCCGACGGCATGGGCAAGATCGATCTGGGCGGCCGCATCATTGATGTTTTTCCAATTCCAGGCCACGATGTGCTCAGTTTGGCTTACTATGACCGCCAGACCGGAATCCTGGATGCCGGCGACAGTCTCTATCCAGGCCGCCTATACGTGGCCGACTTTCCCGCTTTCGTCGCCAGCACCGCGCGCATGGTTCGCTTCACCGATGGGAAAATTATCACGCACATCGTGGGCTGTCACATCGAACAGTCCCGCACCCCTTACCTGGATTACAAAGTGGGCACCAAGTATCAACCGGACGAGCATTCACTCGATATGGGCCGGGGTGAACTGCTGGAGTTGAACGATGCCCTGGCGCGCATGAAGAAGCCGGTCCGCATGGCATTTCGCGATTTTACTGTCTGGCCCAAATAGGGCCGCGCCGGCAGGCGTCGAGAAATCGTCACTCATTGCAGGTATAATCACATCGGAGCCGTGTAAGCTCCAGCCTCTTTGTCGAGGGAAATGTGACGCGATACTACGTTCGTTCTGCGCTAGCTTTAATATTCTGCTCCTTCCCGCATTTGGCTGCCCAGCCGTTGCCACAACCGCTAACCCAATTGACCGCGGTGATTTTTCCGGATGGACGATATTCCCGGGTGGCCATTGGCGAAATGGGTCGCGAGGCGGCCCATATCCTCAAAAACTCCGGTGTTTCCTTGTATTGGCACGTCGGACAGCCTACCCAAGCCATGAATGGCCGCCTTGTCGTTGTGAAACTGGTAGGCCGCTGTGAGATGGATGGTTCGCCGGCATTCCTGGTGCCCGGGCCGCTGGGTTGGTCGCATGAGTCGGACGGTGTGGTTCTACCCTTCAGCGATCTCGCTTGCGACAATCTTCGCGGAGCTGTACAAAGCGCGCTCTTAGCGGGCAGCCAGATTCGAGGGAATTATCTGCTGGGCCGCGCCATGGGGCGGGTGCTGGCGCACGAGCTGTATCACATTGTCGCGGACACTGCGCACCACGGCGAGGCGGGCGTCGCGCAAGGCGCTTTAACGGCGCGAGAATTGACTTCCGGGCAGCTGGAACTCCGGCCGTCCGAAGTGCAGGCAATCCAAAACAATCTGCGTCAGGCGCGTTAGTGCGTGTGAGAGTGTTGTGCTGGCCGGCCTGCAAGATCTCTTAGCGTAACCACTTTGTGGCGCGATTCGGCGGGCATGCTCATGGCTCGCTGCACCCAGGCCGTTAATTCAGAAACACCGGTGCCTGCGCGCAGATTCGTGAAGAGGAATGGCCGGTTGCCGCGCATTTTACGCGCGTCGCGTTCCATCACCTCGAGCGAAGCTCCCACGTACGGCGCTAGATCTATTTTGTTGATCACCAGCAAATCGGAACGGATGATGCCCGGGCCGCCCTTGCGCGGAATCTTGTCGCCGCCGGCCACATCGATCACGTAGATGGAAACGTCCACCAACTCCGGGCTGAAAGCCGCGGCAAGATTGTCACCGCCGCTCTCGATGAACACCAGCTCCAGACCAGCATGGGCGCGCTCCAGATCCTCGATGGCTTCCAGGTTCATGGAAGCGTCTTCTCGTATGGCCGAGTGCGGGCAGCCTCCGGTTTCAACTCCGGTCACCCGCTCGGGGGGCAGCGTCCCCTGGCGAATCAGGAATTCGGCGTCTTCCCGCGTGTAAATGTCATTGGTGACCACGGCCAGGTTCACTGCCGGCCACAAGTTCTGGCTGAGAACGTGAACCAACGCGGTCTTACCACTGCCGACAGGACCGGCGACGCCAATCCGAAATGCACGATGAGTTGGATGATTGTGGCTCATATCAAAAAAGGAAATATCGTTGCGCCAGCGGCAGAACGCTGGCGGGTTCACAGGTCAGAAGCTGGCCATCGGCATGGACCTCATACGTCTCCGGGTCCACTTCAATGTTGGGCGTAGCCGAATTGTGGATCATATCGGCCTTGCCGATCTTCCGGCAGTTTTGCACCGGCACCAGTCGCTTCTGGAGGCCCAGCTTTTCGACGTAAGGCAGCGACGCGCCCGAAATGAAGGTGACGCCGGTGGATTGCGGCGCAGCCCCAAACGACCCGAACATCGGACGATACAAGACCGGTTGCGGCGTCGGAATGGAAGCGTTTGCATCGCCCATCACGCTCCAGGCGATGAGACCGCCTTTGATGATCATTTCGGGCTTTACGCCGAAGAACGCCGGATTCCACAGCACCAGATCCGCCAGCTTGCCGGGTTCGATGGAGCCTACTTCACTAGCGATTCCATGCGCGATGGCCGGGTTGATGGTGTACTTGGCAACGTATCGCTTGATGCGCTGGTTGTCATTGCGAGACGAATCGCCAGCGAGTGGCCCGCGCTGCGTTTTCATCTTGTGCGCGGTCTGCCAGGTGCGCGTCACCACTTCGCCGATCCGGCCCATGGCCTGCGAATCGCTGGACATCATACTGATGACGC
>DATHNM010000353.1:0-22675 GCA_035486095.1 Bryobacteraceae bacterium | reverse complement strand
GAGTCCTCTGGACTCCTCAATCAGCGCGGAGGCTAAGCGGTTGGTTAAGCCGAACGATCGCCTGACGGCTACCGAACGCCTGAATATTTATCACCGGCAATATTGGTACCGGATTCTGGACTCGTTCCATGAGGATTTTCCGGGCTTGTCCGCAATTCTGGGCGAGCGCGCGTTTGAGCGGCTGGCGCGCGCCTACCTGGCCGATTGCCCGTCGCAATCCTTCACCCTGCGGAATCTTGGGTCACGGCTGGAAGAATGGCTCAAGAAGCATCCGGGATTTGCGGGTAGGAATCCTGCGCTGGCGCTCGATATGGTTCGTTTGGAATGGGCTCACATAGAAGCGTTCGATAACGCCGAGCGGAAGTCGCTGGGCCCTGAAGACCTGTTGGAACTGGGGCCGCAGCTGGTGCTGGCTTTGCAGCCGCATATCGGGCTGCTGGAGTTGCAATATCCGGTGGACGACTTGCGCGTTGAAGTGGGCCAACAGATGCCAGAGCACGACGCTGCCAGCAACGCGGTTGGCAAGCCTGTCCGCAGGCACAGCGCGCGGCGATTCGCGAGGTTGAGGCCGCGCGAGATTTTCCTGGCAGTGCATCGCGTTGAATTCAGCGTTTATTACAGGCGTCTGGAGCTGGGGGAGTTTGGTTTGCTTCGGGCCATCGGGGAAGGCCAGGCTATTGGAGCGGCGCTCGACAGGCAGCCCGATCTGGAGCCGGACAAGGTTCAAGGCTGGTTCGCCAACTGGGCCCAGCTTGGCTGGCTAGTTGCGGGACCCCTCTGACAGCGTGCTCACGCCTCGCAAGCGGGGATTGCTGTTCAGCCAGACCTGCAGGCCTTCGGGATTCAGCTTCACTTCGACCACGGTGGCTTCGCCTGGTTCGAGTGTCACCACCAGCAGTTTGCAGCCGGCGCGGTCTTCCGCCATGTAAACGATGACAGACTCGTGGTGTCCACGATTGGAGGAACGAACCTGCAGGAAGGGTTTCCAGCCGTGGTCCCCGGAATTGCGAATGGCCTCCGCCAGGTCCTGCGGCGCGTGGCTATCCAGATCGAGATTCTCAAACACGGCAAGGTCAAGATGTTTCACCCCGGTGGGGCGCGCTACAAATGCCGCGACATTCACCAAGCCGAAAAAGGGAACGTGTACGGGGCGCGCGTTAAACCGATCGGAGATGGCGCGAACGATGTCGTCGAAGCCGCGTTCGGCCCCTTGCGCCGCCGCGCTACAGACCATGCAGAGGGCTGTCACCATCAAAGCGGCTTTCATCCTATTCGTCTTTCCCATGCCCGGTCTCCTTGCGCGTGTCGATTTTGGGGATTCCGAAATGCCCTCCCAATTGGCCCAACTGATCCGGGTCGATGCTGCCTTCAATGCTCACGATGGTCAGCTGCTTTGGCTCCGTCACCAGGATCGCGAGCCCGCCAATCTTGCCGTTTCCGGTCTTCACGTAGACCTCGGAATTCTCGTTGGACTTCTGACTGCGCACGCCGACAATCCGCGACCAGGCCGGCGTATGCAGCTGCGCGCGCACCGGTTCGACGTCAGAATCCTGATATTCTCCCTGCTTCGCGAACTCGAAACTCCGGACATAAATGCCCTTCAGACCCTCGATCAGTTTCTTGACCTGGGCATCGTCGGGATTTTTGTCCGATAAAAACCGGCCGGCCAACTGGAGCAGATTTGCATCCATGGTGACGTCTACCACTTCGGTGGCTTTGGCCGCCAGACGATCCAGGCTGGCGGGGATCTTGAGCTCCTGGGCACCCAGCGGTGCGAGCGAAAGGCATGTGATGAGGGCAAGCTTAATCATTCTTCCTCCGTGGATGCGCGTACGGTTCGTTGAACTTTTCCTAACTCTGTGACGGTTACTCTGAGCGCAAGTTGGAGCTGTTCCTTGGCCTGGATTCCAGCGCGGTGGTCCGTCCAGATGCCGGCGGCGATCAACAGGGCCGAGGCAGTGGCGAACGCCCAGCGGAGGAATACGGGCTTGGGCTGCCGTCGCGTGGCGGCCAGAACCTTGGCCTCGAAGTAGGGCGGCTGTTCCTTGCGAGCCAGCGCGTCTCTTAATTGCTGCTCAAAATCTTGCATCACCGAATGTCTCCCATGCTTCGCTCGATCTTTTCCCGCAGCATCGCGAGCGACCGGTGCAAATGACTCTTGACCGTTCGCACCGGCATTTCCAGGACCTCAGAAATCTCTTCCGGCGTTAAATCTTCCTGATAGCGGAGCACCACCACCATGCGTGGTTTTTCGGGCAGCGCCGCGATCAATTGCTGCAGCCGGCGGTTCAACAACGGGTCACCTGGCTGGCTGGCGACCGATGGTTCGGACGTGTCATCCAAAGCGATGGTGAATTGCGATCCCCGCTTTCTGGCATAGTCAATGCAGCGGTGGCTAGTGACTTTTCGCAGCCAAAACACAACGTGTCTCGAATCCGCAAGGTCGTCCAGCTTGCCATGCAGCCGCAGGAACACATCCTGCGCAACTTCCTCGGCGGCGCCGCGATCCCGCAGAAAATGATACGCCAGGCTGAAGACCATCGACTGATTCGCGCGCAGCAGTTCGGCGAACGTCATGTTCGGCGGACATTCCACGTTCGCTTCCGTCGCTGCGCCGGCCGTGGGCATCGTTTCTAAAGAAGAGTACGACGGCCAGGGGCGAACAGGACGCAAATTATTTTGAAAGCCTTAGCGGACGTACGCCGGCAGGCCTTGCAGCGCGGATTCTTCCACTTTTACCCAGCCGCCGGCGAAGGCCTGCACCGGGCTGCCTTCGAGGAACCAGCTCTTGGGCGCGTGGCCGCCCCACAGAGCCTGGCGGCGCGGATCGTGCAACTGCCAACGGATGGGCTCGAAATCAGGATCGACGCTCAGGTAATCGGAAGTGTAAAGCTCGATGCGGTGGCCATCGGGGTCGCGCAAATAGAGGAAATAGGCGTTAGTAATGCCGTGGCGGCCGGGACCGCGCTCGATACGGTCGGTCTCAAAGGCGCCCGCCAGAATATCGCACAACTGCGAAATGCGCGCGCCATCGGGCAGCCAATAAGCGAAATGATGCAGGCGCGGTCCGGCGCCGTTGGTGGTGGCCAGATCGTGAGCATGACCTTTGCGTTGCATCCAGGTGGCCCAAATGCGGCCGTCTTCATCCTCCGTGGATTCGGTGAGGCGAAAATCCAGGTGCTTTTGGTACCACTCGGAGAGCTGCTTCACTTGCGGCGACAACACATTGATGTGATCGATGCGCTGGATGCCGGGGCCGCGATGCAGATCGAAACGCTGCAGCAGCCAGGGATGCTTCACGGATTGGAAGTAGAAGGCGATGGGAAACCCGAACGGATCCTGCATGCGCAGGATGCGGGGACGGTCGCGCTCAGTCTCCCAGCGAGCGGGAAGCCCTTCGGCTGCGGCGACGGCGGCGATCTCGTCCAGCGCCGCTTCCGATCCCGCTTTGTAGGCCAGTTGTTTGACGCCGGGCTCAGGACCGAGCTCCAGCTTGAGACTCCATTCGCGATCTTCGACGCCGCGCAGAAAGAGCGCGCGATGGTCTTCATGGACGACATTGAAGCCGAGCAGATCGACATAGAAGTGGCGCGACGCGGCCAGATCGCCAACCGTCAAGATTACGTGGCCGACTCGAATTACGCGGGGGAATGCGATGGGCATAGCTAACTCTTTCCAAACTTGGGAATGGCGTGCGAGCCCAGCGGGACAGCGATGTGCTTGAGCTCGGTGTAAAACTCGAAGGAGTGCTCGCCGCCCTCGCGGTGCGTGCCGCTAAATTTGACGCCACCAAAGGGCGTGGGGAGGTGGCGCACGTTGTGGCTATTGATCCAGGTCATGCCTGCTTCGAGCGCCAAAGCCATGCGATGCGCGCGAGCCACGTCGCCGGTCCATACATAAGATGCCAGGCCGTATTTCACGTCGTTGGCTTGGGCCAGCGCGTCGGCCTCGTTCTTAAACGGGATGGCGGTGAGCACCGGCCCGAAGATTTCCTCCTGGGCGATGCGCATGTGGTTTTCACCGGTGAACAGGGCGGGGGAGACGTAGTTGCCTTCGGTGCCCACGCGCTGGCCGCCAACCAGAAGTTTGGCGCCCTCCCGTTGGCCGATATCGATATAGCCGAGCACTCGATCGCGATGTTCAGGATGGATGAGCGGGCCGACTTCGGTGTCGGGATCGAGCGGGCTTCCCACCTTGACGCGCGCGGCACGAGCCGCCAGGCGCTGAGTGAATTCGTCGAAAATGGATTCTTCAATCAGCGCGCGCGAATTGGCGGTGCAGCGTTCGCCATTGAAGCTGTAAATCTGGAAGACCGTGGCATCGAGGGCGCGATCAAGATCGGCATCGGCGAAGATAATGGCGGGCGATTTGCCGCCGAGTTCCAATGAGAGGCGCTTCAGTTGATCGGCCGCGGCCTTCATCACGATTGAGCCGGTGGTGGTTTCGCCAGTCAGGGTGATGAGCGGGACCAGGGGATGGGTGACCAAGGGCGCGCCCGCCTCTTCGCCAAAGCCTTGAACCACATTGAAGACGCCGGGGGGTAGGTCGGCCTCTTCGAATATCTGCGCGAGTTTCCACGCGGTGAGCGGCGACCATTCGGCCGGTTTCAAGATGACGGTGTTGCCGGTTGCCAGCGCCGGGGCGATGCGCCAGGTGGACAGCATCATGGGCGCGTTCCAGGGTGTGATGATGCCGCAGGGGCCAACCGGGACGCGCAGGCTATAGTTGAGCCACTCGTTATCCACTGGATACGTTCGGCCGTCCATGGCTTTTTCCGCGTATTCGGCGTAGAAGCTGAAGTTTTCAGCCGTGCGGGCGATTTGCCCGCGAACAATCTTGAGCGCCTGCCCGGCGTCCAGGCATTCAATGGTGGCCAGTTCGTCGCCGTGCTTTTCGATCAGGCTTGCGATTTTGAGCAGATACTTTTTGCGATCTTTGGCTTTGCCGCGGCCCCACTTTTGAAACGCCGTGTGCGCCGCTTTGGCTGCGAGATCAATGTCTTCAGCGTGCCCGCGCCAGGCGCGAGCCAGCACACGGTTGGTGGAAGGATCCAGCGTTTCGAAAATTTCGCCGCGTGCGCCATCGGTCCATTGGCCGTTGATGTAATGCTGCGCCGTGGTGCGGGCGAGCTTGCTGCGAATCTGCTGGATGAATTCCGGAGTGATTCCAGCTGCCGGGGACGCCGTGGTCATGGACCTATATTACCGACTCGCTTGGCCCCAAACGTGGCGCCGGCCGCGGCGGGGTTTGGGGTTGGGGATTGGGGACTAGGTACTGTGGTTCGGCCTTTCGGCGTTCAATTTTCGGTGGGGGATTTTTCGAAATGTTCGACGACGATGAAGGGGAGGGGCGATTTTCTTGGTTCCAGCTTCAGGCCCATTTGTTGAATGGAGGCGAAAATGGACGAGCCCGATGGGTCGGCGGCATCTCCGGACGGCTGCGCGCCGCCGCCGGGTCCGGCAGGCAGGTTCATACCCGCGGCTCTTGCGACGTTCTTCAGATCGTCTATCGATAGATCCAGAACCACCTGGTAGCTGCCTTTTAGCTCCGTCATATCGACGACCGGCTTGCCCACGAAGCTGGTCGCGGCGTCTGCTAAAGCTGCCATGGTCATCTTTTCCGTTTCCATGTGCATCTTGCCGTCGACCATGGTCATGTGCATCGAGCCCACGCCACCACCCTTCATGGTGATGCCTTTTCCGTCGGCCATATTTCCGCTGATGCGAACCTGGTTGGCGCCCTGGCCCACAACCATTTCTCCCTTTTTCGGAGTGTCTGGAGTTTGGGCGGGAACTTCCGGCGCGGGCGGATCGGGTTCTGACGGCTTCAGTTTCGGTCCACCCTTAGCAACCAGCAGCGCGTAGACGGATTGGTCCTTGGTTTCGCGACGGACGACGACCTTGAACCGGTCCGCGAGCAATGCCTGAAGCATCTGAGGGACCTGTTTTTCGGTGGCACCGTTCGGCAAAGTGGCCTGGATATTGAAGCGCTGGGCGTCCATGGCGCTGCCGAGCGACTCGAGGCCTGAGATCTGGTAGTCCTTCACCTCATAAGCAGTGCGAATCAAGTCGCGAAGAGAAAAAGATCCGATGTCGCAGATGGCGCCGTCCACCTTCATTCCAACGCGAACCTTGCCCTGGGCGATGGCCATGGCGTCAAGCGGGCCGGCTGATTTGATGGACGCGACTTCGAAGGCCAGGGGTGCGGGGGCCGGGGGTTGGGCGAATGCGGCGACTACGGCGGAGAAGAAAACCGCGCAGAATGTTGGCCGGGATTTCATCGGTACGATTGTATATTAGCTGGCGTCGCCACGAGTGCGTACGCCACACGGGTCAGTCGTGGAGCAGTGATCTTTGGCGACTGATGCGTTTGGTGCGATCGCTCGCGAAGCGCTGGATACCGGCGAAGATCGATTCCTGGTCCAGATGCGCTTCGGCGATTACCTCCGGCTCCAGTCCGCCGGTGAGCCACTGATTATCCCAATCAGAGGTGAGCGAGTAGGCATCGGTCAACGGGCCGACATCGCGCAGGGGCCACATGCGGCGCGTCCCGGTACTCACCACCATCAGATCGTAGCGGGCTTCGGGCGGCAGCACGGAGTTGCGGTAGGCCTCGGGCTGGCGATCGAATAATTCCTCGCTGATGGCCGCGATCACCTTCACGTTGATTCCGGCCTGTTCCAGGCGAGGCAGAATGCTTACCAGATTCACGGTGGAACTGGAGCCTTGCGTAACGATGTAGCCGTGCCTTGGCTGGCCGGGCGTGAAGTCGCGAATGACATAGAAGCCTTTCGCGGCGGCCTTGAGATCGGTGTCGGCGAATTTGGCGCGATCGGCGACGGGAAAATCGGGGCGGGCGACTTCAATGGAAATGATGCCGACCTTGGGATCGCGCGCGGCGATTTCGGCGGCTGCAAAATACCCGGCGGCAACGTCGTTGTAATCCCAAAAATTCAGATGGATGGTCTGGCCGCGGGGAAACAGCTTCCACACTTGTGTGGCGAAGATTCCGAAGTGGGTACGGCCGTCGGCGGCGGTTTCGGGTCCGGAGTGTCCGGCCAGGATGTGCAGCACGCCCATGCGGAATTTGCTGTCCTGATTCTGCTGGCTCCAGACACGTGCCGGGGTGTACATCAACGGAGTGAACGCGCCATACGTTCCGCTGAGCGCCCAGACGCCGGCGAATTTTTCGGGATCGACACTGGCGCTCTGGCTCACCAGCCCAATGGCGGTGGACACGTTGCCTGCTTCCTGAATGGCGGCTTTGATACGGGTGCCCAGAGGATTGGTCTCCGGATCGTAATGGCCCCACAAGCTGCCGTGTTCCACGTTGATGGATTCCGACAGATCGGCCGCCAGCGTGATGAAGCGGCTATCGGTGACGTAGTTCATCCACTTGATAATTTCCGAAATACCGCGGCGCGTGCCGGCCACTTCGCCGGCCTTGCGGAAAAGCGCGATCGAAACCTGCTTCTCCGCGCCCGAGATGCGGTTTTTGACGGTGACCTTCTGCGGTTCCACGGGCAGGTTCGCAACGCGCAGGCGGTCATCCAGGAACGGATCATGCTTCACGTCGAAGTGCAGTTTGCCATCATCCTTTACGGTGTCTCCGATGGCCACCAGACGCTCGGCCAGCCAATCGCCCAAACCGTTGCGTTCGAGCACGGACATCGCGACATCGATGTTGGCCTTGAACTGGATGAGGCGCTCGCGCGGATCGGTAACCGCGCCCTGCCGGATGCCCACAAACTCAACGCCATACTGGTCTTCAAATGTCTTGGCAAGGGCGACGAAGTATTCCGAATTCATCTTCTGCGCGTAGGGATGGCTGGGGTAGCCGACCACCTGATCGCACTGTCCGGATATTTTTCCGTGAGACACGCAGGGCCAATAACCTTTGACGGTTTTGCCGATCACAATCATGGGACGGCGGTCCTGGGGATCCCAGTCCTCCATGGTCTTGAGGGCCGCCACAACCTGGTCATAATCGTTGCCATCATCCAGGGTGAAAACATTCCAGCCGTAGGATGTCCACTGTTCCACCAGGCTGTAATGATCGTATTTAGAGGCGATCACGCCGCCCAGCAGCGAATCGTCGATGCCCGCGTTGTTGTCGGAAAACATCACGCGCAGACGCTTGCCAACCTGTAAGGCCAGCGCTTGCGTCTTCAATTCCTGAGCGTGCCCTTCGGTCATGGCGAACTCGCCTTCAAACGCAATGATCTTGGGGCCTGCCATGGATGCGCCGAGCATGTCCCAAAATGCGGCTTTGCCGGCGGCTGTGGCGACTCCGATGCCCGACGGCCCGCCGTTCACGTCGTTGGTGACGTCGGTGCTTTCGGCGTGCCCAGCCAGGGCCCGAATGCCGCGGCCCTTGGCTTCGGCAAATAACGGATGATCGGCCAAACCATTCTCTTCCAGAATTGTCGCCAGAGCGCCGGCGCCCCGGCGAAAGCCCAGCGCATCGATGCCCAGCATGGCAACGTGGGGATCCACCTGGTAGCGCTTGTCTCCGGTGGCCTTGAATTTGCGCGCCAGGGCTTCACCCATAATCATCCAGAGCGCGTAGCAAGTGGGGATGGTGTGGCCGCCGGCCAGCATAAACTTGTCGCCAAAGGGATGCTTGGGACGCCGGTAGTCATAGCGCAGGCCGCCGAAGCCGGGTCCGGCAAGGTGCACGGCCACGTTATACGGCGTGTAGGCTAAAGGCCCGCCAAAATGCCCGGTCTGCGCATAGTTGCCGAGCAGGACCAGGGTCATGCAGGTCATGAAACCGACGTCTTCCAAACGTTCGCGGTCGTAGGCCAGATTCAGCGGTTCAACGGGTGAAAGTAGTGTGTGTGCACTTACAGCCAAGTGGTTGCCTCCGGGTACGCTCAGGGCGTGAAGTTCTAATAATGGCAGATTCGGGGGCCGGGGGGAAACCGGCGCTGGAAGGGCATTTTTCAGGCGACATATTCGCGCCCACGGTGTACACTAGTCACTTAGAAAATACAGATTAACCGGAGCTAGAGCGTGCTCTCTGAGATTTCGGTTGTGATTCCGGCTTATAACGCCGGACACAATCTGGACAAATGCCTGGACGCTATCGAGCGCCTGGTAGTGTCCCCTTTGGAAGTCATCGTGGTGGACGACGGTTCGAGCGATGGTTCTATCGAGCGAGCGGCGATGCGCGGCATCCGAATTCTTGCAGCGCCACGCCGGCAAGGACCGGCAGCGGCGCGGAACATCGGCGCGAAAGTAGCCCAGGGCCGCATTCTTTTCTTCCTGGATTCCGACGTGTGCGTGCATTGCGACGCGCTGGAGCGGGTTACGGCGGCGCTATCTGATCCCGGGGTGGATGCCGTGATCGGCTCTTACGACGACGATCCATCGTCTCCGGATTTCCTCTCCCAGTACAAAAACCTGATGCATTGTTTCGTGCATCAGACCTCGTGCAGCGAGGCTTCCACCTTCTGGAGCGGCTGCGGCGCCATCCGGCGCGACGTATTTCTGGAACTAAGCGGGTTTGATGCCAACTACAAACGTCCCGCAATTGAAGACATCGAATTGGGCTATCGAATGCGCGAAGCCGGCCGGCGGATTTTGCTGGATCGCGATCTGCGCGCGCGGCACCTGAAAAAGTGGAGCTTCTGGGGGCTGCTGAAGACCGATGTTGTGGATCGGGGCATTCCGTGGACCGAGTTGATCCTGCGCGATCAAAAGATGCCCAACGATCTGAATCTGCAGATCAGCCAGCGCGTCAGCATCGGGTTGGTCTACGTGATCCTGGTGTACTCGGCGATCCATGCCTTTCGCTGGGGCGGACATTCGCTGGTGCCGTTGTTTGCGCTGCTGTTCATACTGTTGAGCGCATTTTGGGCGGATGGAGCGGAGCATCGTTCGTTGGGTGTTTGTACGGTAATGATCGGCGGAGCCGCGGCGATTGTGCTGGTGGCCTGGCATATTCACATGCGCGCTTTGATTCCACTGGTGGTCACCAGTGTGCCGCTGCTGTTTCTGCGGCATCGTTACGATTCCAGGGTCCGCTGGCGGCGCTTGAACCAATGGTTCAACTGGCTGTACATCCTGGCCGTGGCCGTGGTATCGATGCGCCACCTGCACGATCGCAAATTCATCGTGACGGTAGTATGCTGCGCGCTGATTATCGGGACATTGAACAACCGCTTTTACGTGTTCCTGGCGGAGAAACGCGGACGGTTCTTCGCGCTGGCCGCTTTTCCATTTCACCTGCTCTATCACTTTTACAATGGCGTCTCGTTCGTGATGGGCAGCCTGTTGTGGTCGGTTCGGTCATTGAAAGAGCGCATGAGCCAGCGCGTGGTCAATCCGGAAGCGCCCCTGGAATAAGATCTACTCCGGCAGTTCGGCGGGCGGTTCCGGGAGCAGGAACGTCAGGCCCAGCGCCAGCGCGTAAACGCAGACGCCCACCACGGTGGCGGCGTGGCTTAAGCGAGCGGACGGCGAAATTCCCGGCATGAGCGCGGCCAGATGCGTGGTGGCCAAGGCCGCCGACGTGCCCAGCATGCGGCCGCCGACATTGGCTGCGAATCCTTCGCCGGTTCCGCGCAGGTGGACCGGATATACGCGCGGAAGATAGTTGCCCCAGAAGGTGAGTTGCGCCACGGTGGTGAATCCGGCGAAGAAGATGCCGATGCGGAACATTTCCAGGCTGTGCGTGGACATGTAGAGGAACACGATGGGGACGATCACAATGCCGGGGATCAGAAACATGCGCAGCAGGCGGCGCCGGCCGACGATGATGAGCGCCAAGGCGGCCAGCACGATTCGCCCAGCCAATCCGCCCATTTCCTGAGTACCTTGGACACTGGAGATAGCTTGTCCGCGAGCCGCCGGGGGCAGTTGCGCCACTTGCGGCAGACCGGGCGTGATCTGGGGCGATTGCTGGATGGTGCCGAACGCGGCGGCGTAGGCGCAGGCAAACAGCAGCGCGGTGACAATGGTGACGCGGCGGAAGTCGGGACTAAATAATTCGCGGATACTGGGACGCTTCAAGGTGCCTTCCAAGCGTTGGTGTTCCCATTGCGGCGATTCGGGCAGGAAGGGGCGGATGATGGCGAGCGGGATGGCGGGCGCTACGCCGGCCATCAATGCATAACGCCAGGCGGAGTGGCTTCCATTGATGGCGGGTAGCGCCAGGCCCCAGCGATTGGCAATGTAAAACGATCCGGCCGTGAGCACGCCGCCCAGCGAGGAAAAAGCTTGCGTGTAGCCGAGCACCGCCTCGCGCGTTTTCGGATTGGGAAATATTTCGGCCAGCCACGCCACCGCCGCGACAAATTCGACGCAGGTGCCGGCGAAGGAGAGCGTGCGGAACAAAAGCAGCGATTCAACGCTGGTGGCGAGTCCGGAAGCTGTGGCGGAGAAGGCGTATACGAGAATGCTGTAAGTAAGAATGCGGCGGCGTCCGAAACGGTCTGCCAGATATCCGCCCCACAGGCCGCAGAAGCCGCCCACCAGGGGTGGAATCCAGAACAGGTATCCGGCCCAATCGCGATACTCCGGCGTGCCTGGTTTCAGGTTCGCGAGTTCGCTGAGCGCGGGCTGCAGGATGAGCGGGCCAACCAGGACGACGTAAATATCGAACAGGAAGCCCATTGCTGCGACGGCGCAGATGGTCCATTTGACGCTGGCGGACATAAGCCGTCAGCGTAGCAGGGTGGCGCTGGCTTGCACCAGCGCGGGGTTGGGTGGGGGGCTTGGCACAGTTCGATATGATGGGCGGCGGGAGATTCTATGCGACGTGCGTTCCTGCTTATTGCGGTCTCGATTGCGAACTTGTCGGCGGCGATTGAGGCGCCCGTTCGTTTAGATTCGGGGTTGATCTCGGGTGTGGCGGGATCCAACGCGGAGGTGCGGGTGTTTCGCGGTATTCCCTATGCCGCGCCGCCGGTGGGTAATTTGCGCTGGCGCGAGCCGCGGCCCGCGGCGCATTGGGACGGCGTGCGGAAAGCCGATCAATTCGGAGCCATTTGTACGCAAGCAGCGTTTCGCAGCACGACTCCCGCGACAGATACGAGTGAGGATTGCCTGTTCCTCAACGTGTGGACCGCGGCTGCAGCGGCCAGTGACCGGCGTCCTGTAATGGTTTGGATTCATCCCGGCGGCTATCAAACCGGCTCCGGATCGACGCCCGGCTTCGATGGAGAAGGGCTGGCCAAGAAAGGTGTGGTGCTGGTGACCATCAACTACCGGTTGGGCGTGTTTGGCTTTTTTTCGCATCCCGAGTTGAGCAAGGAATCCGAACATCACGCTTCTGGAAACTATGCGCTGATGGATCAAGCGGCGGCGTTGCAGTGGGTGCAGAAGAATATCGCAGGCTTCGGGGGCGATCCACGGCGCGTCACGGTTTTCGGCGATTCCGCGGGTTCATCCAGCATCGCGAATCTGATGGGGTCGCCACGAGCGAAGGGGTTGTTCCAGCGCGCGGTGGGTGAGAGCGGCGCTTGGATGGGGCTTTCTCTTACGCCCACGCGCACGCTGGCCGATGCCGAACAGGCAGGTGTGAAGATTGCCGAGGCGCTGCACGCTCAGACCTTGGATGAATTGCGCGCCAAACCGGCGGAGGATTTGCTCAAGGCGGGCCGCGCCGGCGGGCCGGTGATGGATGGGTGGTTTCTGCCGGAAGACGTGGGCGCGATTTTCGCCGAACACAAACAGAATGATGTGCCGCTGCTGGCCGGCTCGAACAAGGACGAAGGGACGTTCTTCCTGCAACCCACCAGCGCGCAGAAATTCGTGGAGCGAACGCGGGCTCGTTATGGAGAGCAGGCGGATGCGTTCCTGAAGCTATATCCGGCGGGTTCAGATGAAGAGGCGAATGCATCGCAGCTGGCGGCCTTTCGCGATGAGCTGGCATTTGTCATGCGCGTTTGGGCGCGCGCTCAAACCAAGAACGGGCATTCGAAGGCTTATCTGTACTACTTCGCGCACGATCCTCCGCCGCCGGCCGGCGCGACTGCCCGTGGCGGCTTTGGATCCGGGGCCACGCATGGCTCAGAGGCTCAGTACATTTTTCAAAATCTGCTCCCGCCGCGCGCCTGGACGGATCTGGACCACCAGGTTTCGGACACGCTTTCGTCTTATTGGGTGAACTTTGCGACGAATGGCGATCCCAACGGCAAGGGCCTGGCGAAGTGGCCGGCGTTTGACGATCGCAAGAGCGATCGGCCAATGGTGCTGGGCGATCAAGCCGAGGTTGGCCCGGCGCCGAACCGGGCGCAGCTTGAATTCTTCGAAGCGGTGTACGACAAGGAGCGGGGCGCGGAAAGATAAACGCCTTATTGCGCTGCGGCGCGGCCCCAGCTACGCTAGTATCTGCCCTATGGCCAAAGGCAAACGCCAGCTGGTGGAAGTGCGCTGCCCGTGCTGCGAAGCAACGCTTCAGATTGACGCGGAGCTCAAAGCGGTGATCAGTTACGAGGAGCACAAGCGTCCGCCGGCGATTGAGGACATTGGCGCCGCCGTTCTAAAGATGAAGGGCGAAGAGGCCCGGCGCGACGAGGTGTTTCAGAAGTCCTTTGATCAGCACAAGGGCCATCAGAAAGTGCTGGAGCGGAAATTCGACGAATTGCTGAAGCAGGCTAAGGAGAAACCCGATGCTCCCCAGCCCAAGCGGCCGTTCGACTTCGATTAATCCAAAGTTTAACTAGCACCCAAGACACCAGGGGTACTAAAGAAAAACACTACTCGACCTCAGGTAAGAACCTCGCCTCCCATACAGTAAGTACCCCTGGTTTCAATCCCCTATTGGCTGCATACTACCTTCGTTACTAATTCAGGGGAACAACAAATGAGAAAACGGTTACTGGTAGCTTTGGTTTTTGGCGCGGCTGGCCTCGCGATAGCGCTCCCGCTCGGGGATCGGTTTGGATTCGGGGCTGTTCAGTCCCTTATCGGATGCGGGGCCGCCGGGGTAGTTGTTGGTTATGTGATCAGCATTTTCCTGGATATCTTCCTTACGAACGCTCACACGACCGAAATCGAAAACTAATTCGGACCGGCTCGACTGGCCCGTGTGGCCAGCGGAGTCTCGCCCGCTGATTTCTGTCAGAGAATCCCCGACCCACCAAATCGGATGACCTCCGATGGTAAGCGTCTTCACCGTCTGGCTTAATTGAGGTGCAAACGGATCCGCTTCTTGCCTGGAAGCGCAATCCGCAGATCCCCCGCGAGCATCGGGGAAAGGAGCACCCCATCATGGCGGAAGCAGCACCCTACGGGCGTGTTACGCAGAGACCCTCGCCGGTTCCAGAAATTCACGTCCTGTGGATGACTTCAGGCTTGGGCTGCGACGGAGATTCGGTTTCTATCACGGCGGCCACGCAACCGAGTATTGAGGATATCGTGATGTCGGCAATTCCCGGTCTGCCGAAGGTTCACGTCCACAATCCGGTGATCGCATATGAAACCGGTTCCGATTTCCTCAAATACTGGCACATGGCGGCGGACGGCAAACTTGAGCCATTCGTTCTGGTGTTGGAAGGGTCCGTCCCGAACGAGAAAATCAAGAGTGAAGGCTACTGGGCTGCTTTAGGTACCGACGCGAAAACCGGGCAGCCCATCACGACGAATGAGTGGATCGATCGGCTGGCGCCCAAGGCGATTGCGGTAGTGGGCGCGGGCACATGCGCCACCTATGGCGGCATTCACGCCATGGCCGGAAATCCAACCGGGTGCATGGGCCTGGCCGATTATCTGGGCTGGGATTGGAAATCCAAAGCCGGCCTGCCCATCGTGAACGTTCCCGGCTGCCCGGTGCAGCCCGACAACTTCATGGAGACCTTGCTGTATCTGCTGTATCAAGTGGCCGGACTGGCGCCCATGATTCCGTTGGACGATCAGCTGCGTCCCACGTGGCTGTTCGGCAAAACGGTGCATGAAGGCTGCGACCGCGCCGGCTATTACGAGCAAGGCGATTTCGCCGAAGAATACGGCTCGCCAAAATGCATCGTCCGGCTGGGTTGCTGGGGTCCAGTGGTTAACTGCAATGTGCCGAAGCGGGGCTGGATGGCGGGAATCGGCGGTTGTCCGAATGTGGGCGGGATTTGCATCGGCTGCACGATGCCGGGTTTCCCGGACAAGTTTATGCCGTTCATGGATGAGCCGCCTGGAGCGAAGGTGTCGTCTAATTCCATCGCGGTCTATGGACGCGCCATCACCGCGCTGCGCTCGTTCACCAATCACACGGTCAACAAGGAGCCCAAGTGGCGGCACCGGGGGACCGAACTGACCACTGGATATCATCCCAGATCGTATTAAGGAAAACGACATGGCTACCATCACTGATCATTCCTCCGAGGCCGGCACCGGGAAGAGAAACCTGGTGGAGATGAACTGGGATCCCATCACGCGCATCGTGGGGAGTCTGGGCATATTTACCAAGATCGATTTTGAAAACCGCCAGGTGGCCGAGTGTCACAGCACCTCTTCTATATTCCGCGGCTATAGCATTTTCATGAAGGGGAAAGATCCGCGCGACGCCCACTTCATCACCAGCCGCATTTGCGGCATCTGTGGCGATAATCACGCCACTTGCGCCAACTATGCGCAAAACATGGCTTTCGGAGTAAAGCCGCCGCCGCTGGGTGAATGGATCGTCAACCTGGGCGAGGCCGCCGAATACATGTTCGACCACAACATCTTCCAGGACAACCTGGTGGGCGTGGACTTCTGCGAACAGATGGTGAAGGAGACCAATCCCAGCGTTTGGGCCAAAGCCCAGAAGCGAATGGCTGACCATTCCAATCTGCACGGCTTCCGCACCATCGCAGATATTATGACGGCGCTGAATCCTTTCACCGGCGCGTTCTATCGCGAAGCGCTGCAGATGAGCCGCATGACGCGCGAAATGTTCTGCCTGATGGAAGGCCGCCACGTGCATCCGTCCACGCTCTATCCGGGCGGCGTTGGGACTGTGCCCACGATCCAGCTTTTCACCGATTATCTGGTCCGGCTGATGAAGTACGTGGAGTTCATGAAGAAGGTGGTTCCACTGCATGACGACCTTTTCGACTTCTTCTATGAAGCTTTGCCGGGCTACGAAAAAGTGGGACAGCGGCGGATTCTGTTGGGCTGCTGGGGCTCGTTCAATGATCCCGCTTATTGCGATTACACCTACAAGAACATGTCGCAATGGGGCAAGAAGATGTTCGTCACTCCGGGCGTGGTGGTGGACGGCAAGGCCGTGACGCACGACCTGGTAGACATCAACCTGAATATCCGCATCCTGCTTGGCAGCTCCTATTACGACGATTGGGAACATGCCGAAACCTTCGTGCGCGAAGATCCCCTGGGCAATCCGGTGGATCAGCACCATCCGTGGAATCAGACCACAATCCCGCGCCCGCAGCGCCGCGATTTTAAGCACAACTATACCTGGGTGATGTCGCCGCGCTGGTATGACAAGCGCACGGGCGATCATTTGGCTCTGGATACCGGCGGCGGCCCCATCGCGCGCTTCTGGTCCACGGCGCTGGCCGGCGTGGTGGACTTCGGCTATGTGAAGGCAACCGGCCAAAGCGTCAAAATTTATCTGCCCAAGACCGCGTCTCTGCCCGAAGTGGAGTTTGAATGGAAGATTCCCAAGTGGAGCAACGCCATTGAACGCGACCGGGCCCGCACATACTTCCAGGCCTACTCGGCGGCAGCGGCACTGCATTTCGTGGAACAGGCGATGAAGGAATTGCACGCCGGCCGCACCAAGACCTGGAGCGATTTCAAAGTGCCGGACGATGCCATTGGCTGCGGCTTCCACGAAGCGGTGCGCGGGGTGCTGTCGCACCATGTGGTTATTCGCGACGGCAAGATCGCGAACTACCATCCTTATCCGCCTACTCCCTGGAACGCGAATCCGCGCGATATTTATGGCACGCCGGGCCCCTATGAAGATGCGGTGCAAAACACGCCCATCTTCGAGGAGAACGGTCCGGACAATTTCAAGGGCATCGATATCATGCGCGCGGTGCGCAGCTTCGACCCTTGTCTGCCCTGCGGAGTTCACATGTATCTGGGCAACGGCAAGACTCTGGAGACGCACCATTCGCCGCTCTTTGGAGCTATGGGCGCAACAACGCCGGGAGAACATTCCTGATCATGCAGGATCGATCGTTTCAGCAAAGGATTGGGCGCATCGAAACCCTGGTCGCCGAATTGGAAGCGGTCTCCGATCCCGTAGTGAAGGCCGCTGCCAAGGAACTGGTGGCGTCTGTCATGGATCTGAACGCGGCGGCTTTTGAACGCGTGCTGCAAGTGGCTGCGCGTTACGGAGAGCCGGGCTCCCGTTTGATGGACGGCCTGGTTCGGGATGAAGCGGTTTCCAGTCTGCTGATCCTGTACGGCCTGCATCCGCAGGATTTCGAGACTCGGGTGCGCGGAGCTCTCAAGAACTTTGAGGGCGTGAGCATCCTTTCCATTGAGGACGGCCGCATTGTGCTGCGAATGGATTCACAGGAGCGCTCCGAATCGGCAGTGCGTCTGGCAGTCTCCACTGCGGCGCCGGATTTGGCAGATCTCATTATCGAAGGTTCCGGCCAGACCGGCTTCGTTCCACTCGCGGCATTGGCCGCTGCCCCGGCGAGGGCGAATCCGTGAACCCGGCTGTGCGGGCGTTCCAGACACTGCGCCGTCTGGTTCCCAAAGGGGACGAGGCGGAGCACTGCGGACTCTGCCGGCAGCCGCTGACGCCGCGGCACGATCATTTGATCGATCCACGGAGCGGCCGGCTGGTATGTTCCTGCCAGGCCTGCGCGATCCTTTTTAACAACCCTGCGGCGCAATACAAGCGCGTTCCCAAGCAGATTCGCTTCCTGCGCGATTGCGACATTAGCGAGGCCGATTGGGATGCGTTAATGATTCCCATCGGCATCGCGTTTTTCGTGAAACACAGCACCGACGGCAGCGATCGTATCGCCGCCTATTATCCGAGCCCTGCCGGCCCGGTGGAATCGCTGCTTTCGCTCGACGTGTGGCATCCGGTGTTGAGTGGTCTGGAGTCCGACACGGAAGCGCTGCTGGTGAACCGTGCCGCGCAAGAGTATTTCGTGCTTCCCATCGATGAATGCTTTCGGTTGGTGGGTCTGATGCGGACGCACTGGAAAGGTTTGTCGGGAGGCAGCGAAGTGTGGCGCGAAATCCAGCTGTTCTTCGCGGAGATGAAGGGCCGCGCACATGCCTGACCTTCATTTTCAGATTGAATCGGCCGAAACCGTGCCATTCGCGGCGGTTCCCATGCTGGCTTTTCGCTTGCGGGTGACGAACAGTCTGATTCTTCAGGCCATTCATTCCATCGGCCTGCACGCGCAGATACAAATTGAAACACCTAAGCGCCGCTACTCGGGCGCGGAGCAGGAACGCCTGCAGGATCTTTTCGGAGAACCCGAGCGCTGGGGCCAAACATTGCGCCCCATGCTGTGGACTCACGCGGATGTAACAGTGCCCGCATTCGAGGACAACGTCGCGGTGGAACTGCGCGTCCCTTGCTCGTTCGATTTCAACCTGGCGGCTACGAAATATTTCCACGGCCTCTCAGACGGCGACATTCCGCTGATCTTTCTGTTTAGCGGAAGCTGCTTTTATGCCGGCGTGAGGGGCGGTCTGGAAGTGGCACCTATCCCGTGGAGCAAGGAATGCCGTTTCCGTCTGCCGGTGCGTTTGTGGCGTGAAACCATGGATCAGTATTATCCGAACTCCGCGTGGTTGCAGATCCGGCGGGATGTGTTTGACCGCCTTTCTCAATACAAAACGCAAGCCGGCATTGCGACCTGGGAAGAAGCATTGGAATCTTTGCTGGATCCGGTAAACGCATGACCCTTGTGGAACAGATCGCGGATGCCATCCTGTACGAGGGCTACATCCTTTATCCGTACCGCGCTTCTGCCCTGAAGAATGGCCAGCGCTGGAACTTCGGCGTTCTGTATCCGCCTTCGTACGCAAGGGCGCAGCAAGGATCGGATGCATCGGTAATGCAATGCGAATGCCTGGCGCGCGGAGGACGGCTGAGCGTGAGCGTGCGGTTTTTGCATCTGGTGACGCGCGAGAGTTGGCAGGAAGCCGTGACGCGCGAGATTGACACGGATAAACCAGGTACACACTACTTCAGTTTTCCGGCGTGCGAGGATCGCGATGCGGGCGGAACTGTCCGGCGGCAGGAAGAAATCCAGGGAGTAATTCAGGTGAATGTAGCGCCCGTTGACCAGGAATGGTCACGGGTCTCGCTACGCATTTCCAATTGCGGCGCGTTCGATGTTCCTCGGGAAGATTCCGGCGCGTGGCCCGCTCGAGAGAACGCTTTGCGCCACTCCCTGGTTTCCACACATGCCATCCTGCGTGTGCGGGGCGGGGAATTCGCGTCCCTGCTGGATCCGCCGGAGGAATTGCGCCAGTTGTCGGATGAATGTTCGAACGTCGGGCTTTGGCCGGTGTTAGCCGGCGAGGCCGGGTCGTGCGACACGATGCTGGCTTCGCCCATCATCCTTTACGACTATCCGCAAATCGCGCCCCAAAGCGCGGGTGCACTTTTCGACGGGACGGAGATCGACGAAATCCTATCCTTGCGCATTCTCACGCTTACCGACGCGGAGAAGCGCGAGATGCGCGAGACCGATCCGAAGGCCCGGCTTCTTCTGGAGCGTACGGAAGCGCTTGATACGGACCAATGGCTGCAACTGCACGGCGTTATGAAAGCGAATGCACGATGAACGAACTGGACTGGCGGCTGCTGGAAGACAAGGCGCCCTTAGAGTCGATCCAATTGCCGGATCAGACCGAGCTGCGCATAGGCAGCCGCGTCCGTTTGCGCCCGCGTCCGGGCGGCGACGTGATGGACCTGGCGCTCAGTGGCAAGCTGGCTGTCATTGAATCCCTGGAACAGGACTATGAAGGCTCGGTGCACGTGAGCGTGGTGCTGGATGACGATCCGGGTTCCGACATTGGCCACATGCGGCAGCCCGGGCATCGCTTCTTTTTTCGAACCGAAGAAGTGGAAGCTCTGGCGGATTTCGAAACGCATGCCGCAGTGCCGCGCATTCTGGTGGCGGGCGTAGGGAATGTGTTCTTCGGCGACGACGGTTTCGGCGTGGAAGTGGCAACGCGCCTCAGCGGCCGCGAGCTTCCGGCCGGCGCCCAGGTAGTGGACTTCGGAATTCGCAGCTACGATCTTGCTTACGCGCTCAGCAGCGGGCGATACGACGCGGCAATCCTGGTGGACGCCACCACGCGCGGCGGCGTCCCCGGCGACATTTACGTGTTGTCGCCGGAAACTGACGAATCGTCAGAGCCCGCTCCCGCTAACGCGCACACCATGAATCCGGACACGGTGCTGCGCATGGCTAGAACCTTTGGCCAGCTTCCCAGCCAAATAGTGGTGGTGGCATGCGAGGCGGAAACGCTGGGCGGCGATCAAGGCCAGCTGGGTCTCAGCGAGACAGTGAACGCTGCGGTGGATCGGGCGGTGAAAGTAGTGGAATCGCTGCTGGCGCGGATCTCCAGCGGAGGGAAGATCGATTGAAAATCAGGAGGCAACCGAATGCAATTGACTCAAAATATGGACAACGAAAACGATACCCGCGACACTCTGATGCTGCTCAGCGGCGCGGCGCTGGTAATCTTTGGCGCGGGATTGATCTTGACAACTCCGGCCGTTCGCAAACTTATGGGTGGCATTGGAATCGGAACTCTATTGCAGGCCGCCGGGCCCGATTTCCAGCGTTATCTGAAACTCAAAGCGATGTGAGCACCCCCAACCCCAGTGACGCCGCGGCTGTCCCGGTGATCGTGTACGTGCTCGATTCCGGCTTAAGCCGATTCACCGCCAAGGCATTCGCGACTGGTCTGCTCGCTTCCATGGGGCACAACCCGTCGTTCGCGATCCGGCAATTTTCGGGTGAAGCGCAGTTCCGCGCCGATGCGCCCGAACAATCGTCGGTGCGCATCGTGGTGCAAGCAGGGTCTCTGGAGTTGCTGGATCAGGTGAGCGACAAAGATCGCCGCGAGATTGAACGCGCCACGCGGGATGACGTGCTGGACGCGGGACGGTTTTCCGAAATTGTCTTTGAAGCCTCCAACCCATCCATGTCAAAGGGCGGCGAGGGGCACTTCTGGGCGAACATAAGCGGGACGTTGACGCTGCGCGGCAAAACTCAACCGCAACAAATAACGGCGCAGATTTCGGTAACTGAAAACCAGCTTCACGCCAATGGAGAGTTCACCGTGCGCCAGTCCAGCTATGGAATCAAACCGGTCTCGGTTGCCGGAGGGACTCTGAAAATCAAGGACGACGTGAAAGTGACGTTTGATTTACAAGCTCGCAAAAAGGACTAACTATGTGCCTGGCCATTCCCGGACAGATTCTTGAACTCATTCCCGGTCCTCCACTGCTGGCCCTGGTGGATGTCACCGGAGTGCGGCGCAAGGTGGATCTGGGGCTATTGGAAGACGAGAATCCCATGCCCGGCGATTGGATACTCATCCACGTTGGCTTTGCCATGAGCAAGATCAGCGAGCGTGGCGCTCATGAGCAGATGCAGATGCTGCGCATGTTGGGCGAGGATGCCGCAGTCATGGAGGAAGTGAGCGGTTACGGCCAAGGGGGATTGCAAGCGCCATGAAGTTCGTGGACGAGTTTCGCGATCCCCTAGCCATCGCGCAGACCGCCGAAGAGATCCGGCGTATTGCCGATCCACGCCGCCACTATCGCCTGATGGAAGTGTGCGGCGGCCATACGCACGCCATATATCGCTTCGGCCTCAAGGATCTCCTGCCCGACAACGTGGAGTTAGTGCATGGTCCAGGCTGCCCGGTGTGCGTGCTTCCCATGGGGCGCATTGACGATGGGCTGGCCATCGCCGCACAGCCCGACGTTATCTTCACCGCTTTCGGCGACATGATGCGGGTGCCGGGGGCGAACGGCAGTCCGCTGGAACATAAGGCGCGCGGGATGGACGTCCGCATTGTCTACTCGCCCGCCGATGCGTTGAAGCTGGCCGAAAACAATCCCGGCAAGCATGTCATGTTCTTCGCCATCGGATTCGAAACCACCGCCCCCTCCACCGCGCTGACGCTGCTGCGGGCGCGCGATAAAGGTGTCCACAACTTCTCAATATTCTGCAATCACGTGACCATTATCCCGGCAATCCGCGCGATTCTTGATTCGCCCGACATGCGGATCGATGCCTTTCTCGGTCCCGGCCACGTTTCCACCGTGATCGGCTGCCGGCCTTACACCTGGATTGCCGAAAACGAGCACAAGCCCATCGCCGTCTCCGGCTTCGAGCCGCTGGATCTTCTGCAATCCATAGTCATGGCCCTGCGTCAGCTTAACAGTGGACGCGCGGAAGTGGAGAATCAGTACCAGCGCGTGGTGCCTTGGGATGGCAATCATGCCGCTTTGCGAGCCATGTCCCAAGTGTTCGAACTGCGCCCGTATTTCGAATGGCGGGGCCTGGGATTCATCTCCCAATCGGCTTTGCGCATCAAAGAGCAATTCTCCGAATGGGACTCCGAACATCGTTTCCAGGTGCCCGGCGTGCGCATCACCGATCCCAAAGCCGCGCAGTGCGGCGAAGTTCTCAAGGGTGTGCTGAAACCGGCGCAGTGCAAGCTTTTCGGCAAGGAGTGTACGCCCGAACATCCCGTCGGCGCGCTGATGGTTTCCTCGG
>DATHNM010000352.1:0-4247 GCA_035486095.1 Bryobacteraceae bacterium | reverse complement strand
AGGATTCGCAGCCGAGTTTACGCTGGAGTCCTGATTCAGAATCGCGTTCGTGAAGACGCCGGGCGACGCTGGCACCACGGGCAGTTTAACCGGCCCCAGTGTCTGCTCGCCGGATTGCACGCTAACGAATACCGGCAGATTCGGATTTATTTCAAACGGAACCACCGCGTTGATCTGGCAGTTGGATGAATAGAGCACCGGTGCCGGGTATTGCGAGAAGTTCACCGTGGGCTTGGCCGATCCAAAATCGTTGCCGAAGAGTGTGACAATCTCACCCGGCGCTACTGCTCCAACCGGATAAAACGTCGCATATCCGGGAAGCAGGCTGGCGGCATTCACCACTGAAGCGAGCGACGGTCCGGCGGGCTGAGAGAAATCGACTTTCGCGGCAAAGGCATCGGAATCGCCGCCGCTATATTCAGTTTGAAAGGCGTGCGGCGTAGTGAAGAACGCCAGCGCGTATGCCAAGCCCGCCGAATATAGGCCGCCCTTGCCATCCAGAGCCAGATAGGCGCCGGGCATGGGGGACGTTGCAACCAAAGCGGAGCCGGCAGAGTTGAGAACTAGCACGTCTTGATTCGGCGGCGCGGCGCAGGTTGGTTGCAGCGTCAACCCCTGCGCGACGCCGGCTTCGCTCACATAAGCCTCGCCCGAGGTGTCCAGCGCCAGCGCGACGTTTGTGGCGGCGGTAAGCGTGGAATAAATCAGGTCGCCCGTGGTATCGAGTTTCGTAACAAATCCGTCGGGCCCATAGTTCGGCAATTGATTGGGAACATAGCCGGTGTAGGCCGTTTGAAGCGCGCCTGGCGTAGTGGGGAAGTTGGGCGATCCGGTTCCGCCGGCGACAAACACCGCGCCGGTTGAATCCACGGCAATAGCGTATGCACGATCCGCGCCGCTCCCTCCTAGGTAAGTCGAGTAAAGCAGATGGCTGCCGTTGGGGTCCAGTTTCGCGACAAACGCATCGCCATAGCGCAATGGCCCCAAATCGATTTCACCTCCGAAGGTCCGCGAGATCGCGTTCGCCGTGGTAGGGAAATTCGGTGAAACCGTTTCGCCGCCCACCCAAACATTTCCCGTGCTATCGACGGCGATGGCATGCGCGTCGTCTGGACCCGAGCCGCCCAGATAAGTTGCCCATACCACGCTGCCGGTAGGCGACAGCTTCGTAATGAATCCATTACTGCAAGTAAATGCAGGTGCGTTCAGATCGCCCGTGCATATCTGCTTGCCGGCAGACTGGCTTTGGTACACGCCAGCAGTTGTGGCGGCGCCCGGAGCGGCCGCGCCCGCTGCATAAACGTTGCCCAATGCATCCACCGCTATCGATTCCGCGGAGCCGCCCAGCGGAGTGTTGTAGAGAATGTTCTGGCCGGTGGGATCAAGCTTCACCAGCGCGTTGCCGGTGCCCAGATACATGTTGCCATTGGCATCCAGCGCGAAAGCGGTGGCGCCCAAGTTAGCCAGACAAATGGAAAAATCGATGGCTGTTCCCGACGGATTAAATTTGGTAATGAACGTACAACCGTTGGTGGTTGGCGTCCCCAGGGTGGTGGATGTAACCGGAAAATCCGGGGATGTAGTGCCGCCGGCCACGTACGCCGCGCCCGTGGAATCCACTGCAACCCCCACGACGCCCTCGCTGTACGAGCCGCCCAAATAAGTGACGTAATCTATCAGCGGCGGTGCGGCCGCTCCCACGCTGAAACCAAAACAGCAAAGCAGCGCGATTCGCGTCAACATTCCCTCAGTCTACTGCACCTGGCCCAGACACAGCCTTACATTGATCGCCGTAACGTCCCCATTTTTCGGTCGTCTTAACGAGTGTAAGGAGATTTAAAACAAATGAATGGAAAATCGTTACTGATGGTGGGCGCATTGGCTCTTGCCAGCCTGGGAATCGCCAGCGCAAAAACGTATGACATTATTTTGGAACACCCTGCCAACGCGGGAACCAATCAGCTGAAGGCCGGCGAATACAAGGTGAAGGTGGAAGGGTCGCAAGCTGTTTTCACCGACGCTCGCAACGGCAAGTCCTCCATCAGCGTCCCTGTTAAGATCGAGAACGGCGACAAAAAGTTCGGCGATACCACGCTCGAAACCGACGATCAAACAGGCGTCAGTAATATCCGTGAAATCGATCTGGGTGGCTCCAATACACGGCTTATGTTAGGCCAGTAGCAGCCCTCACCGCTCTAAGGTCCAGACACTAAAGGCCCCCGAATTTCTCTCTAGGGACGAAACGCCGGTGGACGCTGCAACGTCGCAATGACAGCGCCCTCCGGTGGCGCGTTGCCCGGTAACCCCCGCCCGCGTCTTTGGTTTTGCTAAAGAGGAACAAATGCGCCTGAAGTGCCTTCAATGCTGGACTGCTATCGTTGCGACGATTTTTTGTGCCGCTAACGCCGCGGCCCAGATCAGCAACAATTCTCAACCCCGTATTACACAGGCAATAGACAATCGCCAGCGCATGACGCTTCCGGGAAACGTCCATCCCAAGGCCCTGGCCGCCGCTTTGGCCGGTAACGATCTGGGACGCGTGACACCTTCGCTCGATATGCCCGACATCACGCTGGGCCTGGCGCCCTCCGCCAGCCAGCAGGCCGATCTGGACAAGCTGCTGGCGCAACAGCAGACGCCAGGTTCGCCGAACTATCATCATTGGCTCACGCCTGAAGAATATGCGCAGCGTTTTGGAGTGAGCGACGCCGATCTGAACAAGATCACTCAGTGGCTGCAGCAGCAGGGCCTGCGGGTGAACTCGGTGGCGCGCGGCCGCGGCTGGATCGCAATCAGCGGAACCGCCGCGCAGGTGGAGGCGGCATTTCAGACGGAAATTCACAACTACGTGCTGGATGGGGAAACGCGCTTTGCGAACGCATCGGAGCCATCCGTTCCAGCCGCGTTCGGTTCCGTGGTCCGCGGTATTCGCGGCCTCAACAATTTCCGTATGAAGCCGCGCTTACGCCCGCTATCCGCAACCAAACCAAATTACACCTCCGGACAAGGCGATCACTACATCGCCCCCGACGACCTGGCTACCATTTACGACATCACTCCCTTATATAACGCCGGAATCAACGGAACCGGCCAGAAAATCGCGATCGCCGGCCAGATTGAAGTGAATCTTTCCGACATCCAGCAGTTCCGCTCCAAATTCAATTTGCCGGCCAACGATCCCCAGATGGTGCTGGTGCCGGGGTCGGCCAATCCGGGGAGCGATGCCGCCTCGGGCGACCTTGCCGAATCCGACCTGGATCTGGAATGGGCTGGCGCGGTGGCGCGGAATTCGAGCTTGATTTTTGTCTATTCCAGCGACGTAATGACCTCGCTGCAGTATGCTATCGACCAGAATCTTGCGCCGGTGGTCAGCATCAGCTATGGCGGCTGCGAGCCGGAGACGCCCCCCTCTGAGTACCGTGCGTTTGTCGCCTGGGCGCAGCAGGCCAACGCGCAGGGAATCACCTGGTTCGCCGCCTCGGGCGACGACGGCGCAGCCGATTGCAACGATGCGCAAAACCCAGGGCTGGCAGTGGATCTTCCGGGCAGCGTGCCGGAAGTGACTAGCGTAGGCGGCACCGAATATGTCGAAGGTGCAGGCACCTATTGGACGATCAGCAACACCGCCAATGGCGCATCGGCGCTGTCTTACATCCCTGAGACCACCTGGAACGATAGTGTCGAAGACGGGGAGCCATCGGCCAGTGGAGGCGGCGCCAGCATTTTGTTTCCGAAGCCTTCCTGGCAAACCGCTCCCGGCGTGCCGGCGGACAACGCGCGCGACGTGCCCGACATATCTCTGAACGCGTCCGCCGATCATGACGGCCATCTGATCTACACCAGCGGAAGCGTCCAGGTTTACGGCGGGACCTCCGTGGCTGCGCCTTCATTTGCCGGATTGGCGGCTCTGCTGAATCAGCATTTGGGATCGAGCGGCGTGGGCAATATCAATCCGAAGTTGTACGCACTGGCGCAATCCAACCCGGGCATCTTTCACGACGTCACAACCGGCGACAACATTGTCACGGTGTCCTGCCCGCACAGACAGGCAGACTGCGGGGCGACAGCAGTGGGATATTCCGCCGGCGCGGGCTACGATCAGACCACCGGGCTCGGGTCAGTGGATGCTTATAAGCTCATTATGGATTGGAACGGCGGCAACGTCACCCCGCCGGCCACCCCGCTTACCAACCTCACGCTGCTCAGCAATCTCAGCACGGTTGCCACGAATGATGTGGTCTATTTGA
>DATHNM010000351.1:0-6319 GCA_035486095.1 Bryobacteraceae bacterium | reverse complement strand
CCGGGGAATGAGTCTGGGAGAACTAATTTCGTGAGCGTTCAATCTTGGCCAGGCGCTCTTCGATCATCCCTAAGCGTTCGTCGAACTCGCGCACGGCAGCCGATGTGCCACGAGCGCGGACTTCGAAGGTTTGCGCCCAGTTGTGGAAGGCGGTCAGTAACTTGGTCTCCGTGGTTTCGCCTCGTTCCTCCACGTAAGCCTTGAGTGCTTCGCTTCGTTCTTCAACGTGGGCAATGAGTGCTTCGCTTCGTTCTTCAATATAGCTTCGTAATCGGGTTTCAACACCGTCAATGCGCGCGTTGAGACGGCCCTCAAACTGCGCTAACGCCTGTTGTAGTTCGGGATCCACAAGGCCAGCATATCACTTCAGCCTGCAGACTTTTCCGCTCTTTGCCCTAGGCGAAATCCGCAGTCTGCCGATGAAGAAGTAGGTAGGCTTGCTGCTTGAAGAGAAATTAATGGAGCCTATGTAACTGATTATGAATTCGATCAGGACCGGAGCCGCGTCCATAGTAGGGGGCGCCTCGTGCCCGGTGATATATTTGATACTCACTCGTTAGTCCATGCCCTTTCAGATCCAACCGGTTAAGGAATTTCTAGTCCGTCCAGCGCTGCCCCCGGCCATCGCTCGCATGAGCGATCTGGCCTACAACGTTATGTGGAGCTGGGACCACACGGTGCGGTCTTTGTTCCGGCGGCTGGATTCGGCATTGTGGAGGAATTGCGGCCACAATCCGGTTCTTATGTTGGGGCGGGTGCCGCAGGCCACCCTGGAACGCGCGGCGGCGGACTCCCGGTTTCTGGCGGCGTATCGCAGGGCCTGCGATCGTTACTCCAGCTATCTGGAACGCACGGAGCCGGCTGACGACCTGCTGATCGCGTATTTTTCGATGGAGTATGGCCTGGTGGAATGCATGCCGATCTATGGCGGCGGCCTGGGCGTGCTCTCGGGCGACCACCTGAAGGCTGCCAGCGATGGCGCGGTTCCCCTGGTCGGCGTCGGGCTGTTGTACCAGAAAGGGTACCTGCAGCAGTCTCTGAATCCGGATGGCTGGCAGCAGGAGCGCAACCCGATCAACGATTTCTATACCCTCCCCGTGCGGCCGGTTCGGGACGACGACGGAAAAGAAGTGATGGTCTCCGTCAAGCTGCCTACCGGAGCGGTGTCCGTCAAGATCTGGAACATCGACGTGGGGCGCGTGAAGCTGTACCTGCTGGACACCAACGTTCCGGAAAACGAGCGTCCCGAGGATCGCGAAATCACCGCGCAGCTTTATGGCGGCGACAATCTCACGCGCATCCGTCAGGAAATTGTTTTAGGCATCGGCGGCCTGCGCGCGCTGGAGCGCCTGAACTTGAAACCCACCGTGTGGCACATGAACGAAGGACATTCCGCGTTCCTGGCCATCGAGCGTATGCGCCGCTTCATCAAGGATTACAAACTTACGTTTGAAGAAGCGTTCGAAGCCTGTCGTGCCAACAGTGTTTTCACCACGCACACGCCGGTGCCGGCCGGCATCGATCTTTTCGACCCCGGCCTGCTGCACGAATATTTCGGCGAGTATTGCCTGGAAAACGGCATTCCGTTCGAGAAATTCCTGGCGCTGGGGCGCTTTCGTCCCGAGAATCATCACGAGCCGTTTTCGATGGCCATCTCGGCTATTCAGACGGCGGCCTTCCGCAACGCGGTGAGCAGCCTGCACCGGCAGGTCTCGCAGGAAATGTGGCAGGAGTTGTGGCCCAAGCTGCCGGTGTGGGAAGTCCCCATCACTTCGGTAACCAACGGTGTGCACCTGTTGACCTGGCTCAATGGCGATCTGGCGCAACTCTACGATCAGCACCTGCAGCCGGACTGGCGTGAGCGAAACTCGGACCCGCGCATCTGGGATTTAGTGGAAGACATTCCGCCGCAAGAGCTGTGGGAAGCGCATCGCCGCCGCAAACGCTACCTGGTTTCCTTTGTCCGGGAACGCGTGGTCAATGCCGCCGTGGGGCGCAAGGCGCCGGCCGCGGAGCAGCGGCGTTTGGCCGAAGTGCTTGACCCGGACACGCTCACCATCGGGTTTGCGCGGCGATTTGCCACTTACAAGCGAGCTACTCTGCTGTTTCGAGACCTGGAGCGGTTGAAGCGGCTGTTGACCAATGTCGACCGGCCAGTGCAGATTGTCATCGCCGGGAAGGCCCACCCTCGCGATCTGCCAGGCAAGACCCTGATCCGCGAGATCGTGCAGCTTTCGCGCGCACCCGAGATTGCCAAGCACATTGTTTTTGTGGAAGATTACAGCATCGAAGTGGCTCGTGAGCTGGTGCAGGGCGTCGATTTGTGGTTGAACACCCCGCGGCGCGGCGAAGAGGCCTGCGGAACCAGTGGCATGAAAGCCGGCGTCAACGGCGTGCTGAACCTCAGCATTCTGGACGGCTGGTTTGACGAAGGCTATGAAATCTCCGGCGGATGGGCCATCGGGGACCGCGAGCCTTACTCCGATGACCAAGACGAGATTCACGCCCGCGCCATCTATTCCATACTCGAAAACGAAATCGTGCCCATGTATTATCAGGATCGCGAGGGCGGCGTGCCCGTGGAGTGGATGCGGCGGGTGAAGCAGTCCTTGATGCATCTGAGCCACCAGTTCAACTCCGGACGGATGGTGGGTGAGTATCTTTCGCAATTGTACGAGCCCGCTCATCAGGCCTTCCTGGAGGTATCGCACGATTGTTTTCAGCCCGCCCGCGATCGAGCAGGTTGGAACCAGCGCGTCCGCGAAGTTTGGGAGAAAGTCGGGTTTGTCGAGATTGGCCCGGGGCCTGATCTGTCAGTGCTAACCGGTCTTCCCATTCCTGTGCGGGCCGTGGTGAATCTGGCCGGGCTGTCGCCCAAAGACGTCCGGGTAGAGGCCGTGGTGGGCCGCATCGGCGTAAACGGGAACCTTGAGGAAACTCAGGTGATGACGCTTCCGGCGGTGGAGCAAGCAGGCAACGAATATGTGTTCTTAAAAGAGTTCGTGCCGCATCAAACAGGCAGGCTAGGGTATTCGCTTCGAATTAGTCCGAATCACTACGACGATCCGCTCACCCGGCCCTGTAACTCGTTGCTAAAATGGAGCTCCGATTGAACCTGGAACGGAAAACCCTTAGTACTGACATGCCAACGTCACCGGAGCGCGGCGAGATTTGTGTAGCTTCTGGTTGTGATTCGTGGTACATAGTTATTTAGGCGCAAGCGGGACAACGTCTTTTCCAGCTTTAGCCGGTTCCCGCAGCCATCCTCCGCATCGATCCTCAAGCTAACAAGCAGTGGACCTGTGCCGAATATCTCCACAGGTAGTGTTGCGAGAGCGCGAGACCCAGGAGTCGATTTTATACATGGACGACGACCGTAAGTACCGACAACGGGGCTACATGGACACCAATGGCGGGTCCAGAGACCGGCAACTGCCGGACCGGCCTAAGCCCAACGGCCCACGGCCGCCCATCGACGTCACCGGCCCGCGCCTGCCCCGTCTGCTGCAAAACGTAGTTGCCGCCCGCTGTTTTAATTGCTCCACTGCCCTTTCGCCGGATATTGACTGGAAAGGCAAGTGTCCCAAATGCGGAACTGCGCTGCATTGCTGTAAACAGTGCGCGCATTTTGAACCCTCCACGCGTTTTCAATGCCTGAAGCCGGTGCCGTTGCGGATCGCGATTAAGGATCAAGCGAACGAATGCGATCTGTTTAAGCCGCGTGTTACCGTGGCCCGGGATGCGGCGCCAGCCAACCACCACAATGCCGCCCCGCCCCAGCAAGTTCCCAGAACACCGAACGACGCGCGCGCGGCGTTTGATAATCTGTTCAAGAAGCCAGAATAAGATCGCTCGCCGCGGCCGCTCGTTAGCTTCCGGGCACTAAAAAGAAATCCAGCGCCTTGGCAATGTAGTCCTTCAACTCCGCCCTGGTCACCACTGCATCCAGGAACCCGTGCTGTAGCAGGAATTCACTGGTTTGGAATCCGGCTGGCAGCTTTTGCCGGATAGTCTGTTCGATCACCCGCGGGCCCGCAAACCCGATCTGTGCTCCGGGCTCAGCTATATTCAGGTCGCCCAGCATGGCGAAGCTGGCCGTAACGCCGCCCGTGGTGGGATCCGTCAGCACGCTGATGTAGGGAATGCCTGCCTCATCCAGGCGCATCAGGGCGCCCGAGATCTTAGCCATCTGCATCAGGCTGACGGCGCCTTCCTGCATGCGCGCTCCGCCGGACGCCGAAACGATGATCACCGGAACCTTCTGCTCCAAAGACCGCTCAATGGCCCGCGTAATCACCTCGCCCACCACGGTACCCATGCTGCCGCCGACGAATTTGAGCTCCATGGCGCACACGTGGACTCGCCGGCCATTCAGGTTGCCTGCGGCGGAAATGATGGCGTCAGACAGGTGGGTAGCTTTTTTCGAAGATGCCAGACGATCCAGGTAGCTTTTAGAATCCACGAAATCCAGCGGGTCGGTGGAAACCAGCCGCTGGTCGAATATTTCAAATTTCCCCTCGTCGAACAGCATGGTCAGGCGCGTACCCGCGTCCAGCCGCTCATGATGGCCGCACTTGGGGCAAACCTGGTGATTGTCCTGTAACGCCTTCCGCCAAACAATCTGGCCGCAATGGCCGCACTTAAGCCAGAGCCCTTCGGTACGGACGCGTTTCCCGCCTTCCTCCGGTTTGAGCGAAGGTTTATCTCGAGTGAACCAAGCCATGCAGACTTCCAGTATAGGAGGTAACCTCGGTTTGACTTAAGCGCACTATTTCGGGTAGGGATGGCCTCGCAGCAGGGTGAACGCGCGATAGATCTGTTCGGCCAGCACAACCCGAGCCAGTTCGTGCGGCATGGTCATAGCCGAAAGCGACAACAGCGGTGCGCGGTTCTGGCGCCAGGCTTCAGGTGGCCCGCTGGCGCCCGCAACCAGAAAGACCAGATCGCGTGCTTCCTGCTCGGCCTGGGACACCAGTTTGGCAAACTGGGGCGAATCCATGGCCTTGCCGGCCGGATCGAGCAGGACTTTTGTGGCGCTAGGATGCTTGGCCCAGGGATCGAAACGCGCCGGAACTATCTCACGCATTTCACACTTGGCGTAGCGTGTGGAACGCTGGATGAACTCCTCCGCCATGCGATTGGCGTGCGGGTCGCGCGGCTTTCCGACATAGTAGAGTAAGATCCTCATCGATTTAAGTTACTCTAGATACATATGGCTGGCGTCGCAGCCAAATTCATACCGAGAGAATTACTGATCCACACGCCGGACGGCGCCACGCGCCCGCTCGCGCTGGATCGTGAGCGCTATACGCTTGGGCGGTCTAGCGCGAACGAATTGTGCTACCCGGAGGATGCCGGACTTTCTCGTCAACACCTTGCCATTGAAAAAGAAGGCGACGCGTGGGTGGTGCGTGACCTGGGCAGCAAGAACGGCACCTTCGTCAACGGCGTGCGGATTACCAGCCCCTATTCGCTGGGCAAGAACGATCGCGTCACGGCCGGGCACATTGCCCTGGATTTCGGCGAGAATTCGTTACCACCGCCCAGCGACCATACCGTGGTTTTCATCGAGGGATTGACTCCCACCGCGTCGGTCTCCACTACCGTGGCCACCAGCCTGAAGGGCGTGTTGAGCCAGGAGAAGGAAATTGAAGGCGGTCCGCAAATGCGCGCGCTCATTCGCGCTGGACGCGAGCTGGCCGGGAACATGCCGCTGGCGGAGCTTTTCAAGCTCATCATGAATCTCTCCGTGGAGGCCGTGGGCGCCACGCGCGGGGTCCTGATGACGCTGGAAGGCAAGGAGCTGGTGGTGCAGGCGGCGCTGGGCGAAGGCTTCCGCATCAGCAGCGCGGTGCGCGACCGGGTGATCAAGGAAAAGACCTCGCTGCTGGTGCGCGATGCCCGTCTGGACGAGGCGTTTGCCGATCGCATGAGCATCGTGCAGCAGCAGATTCGCAGCATGCTGGCCGTTCCACTGCAGACCGACGATCGGGTCATCGGGCTCATCTATCTGGATTCGCCGCACTTCATCAAGGAATTCGCCAAGGACGATCTGAGCCTGCTTACCGTTATGGCGAACGTGGCGGCCATCCGGATTGAGCATACCCGGCTGGCCGAAGTGGAGCACGCCGAGCGCATCCACGCCAAACAGCTGGAGCAGGCCGCCGAGATCCAGCGCGGATTGCTGCCGGTGCAAGCTCCCAGTGTGGCGGGCGTCGATCTGGCCGGATACAACGCGGCGTGTCACACGGTGGGTGGCGACTATTACGATTTCCTGCCCTATCCCGATGGACGCGTCGGCCTGCTGGTGGGCGACGTG
>DATHNM010000350.1:0-19509 GCA_035486095.1 Bryobacteraceae bacterium | reverse complement strand
CGACATCGCACTGGCCAAGGCCCTATTGCAGCAGGCGGAAAATCAGAAGGCTTCCGGCACCGGCACCGGCATTGAAATTACCCGGCAGAGAACCAAACTGGCCGATCAAACGCAGCGCTTGCTGGAAGCGGAGAATGAACGCACCAAATCGCACCTGCAGTTGCTGCGCGCCATTGGGCTGCGCCTGGATACCGAAATCCAACTGACCGACAAGCTGGTGTACGCGCCCGAAGAATCCATGACGCTGGAGCAGGCCAAGGCCGAGGCTTTCAAGAATCGCGAGGATTACAAGGCACAGCAGCAACACGAAGACAGCGCCCGGCTGTCAGCCAGCGCGGCCAAGTTTGAGCGCCTGCCTTCGCTGCAGTCCAATGCCGATTACGGCAGCATCGGTCAAACCGATTTCGCGATCATGCCCACCCGCGATTACGGCATTACGTTGCGGGTTCCGATCTTCGATGGCGGGCGCATGGACGCGCAGCGCGTGGAGGAAGCCTCGCGTTATCGCGAAGAGCATATCCGAAGTAACGACCTGAAACAGCAGATTGAGCTGGACGTGCGCGTGTCGCTGGACAATCTGCGTTCAGCCCAGGAACAGGTGAGCGTCGCTCAGGAGGGCCTGGAGCTGGCGAATAGCCAGGTGACGCAGGCGCGCAGGCGTTATGAGGCGGGAGTGACCAACGGCCTGGAAGTTACCGACGCACAAACCCAGCTGGAGCATGCCCGCGATAACCAGATTGCCGCGGTGTTCGGCTACAACGTCGCGCGCGTGGACCTGGGCGAAGCCATGGGCACCATCCGCAGACTGATCCAATAAGAGAGATCCCACGTATGAAAAAATTCATTCTCATCTTCATCCTGATCGCGGCGGTAGCAACGGCCGGCGTGCTGGTCTACATGAATCTTCATCCCACGGTGACAGACCGCATCCGGGTTTCGGGCAATATCGAGCTCACCGAAGTGGACATCGCTTTCAAAACGGCGGGGCGGCTGATCGAGCGCAACGTGGATGAAGGCGACGAGGTGAAGAAAGGCATGGTTGTCGCGCGGCTGGATCGCGATCAATTGATGCAGCAGCGCGAGGCGCAAGTGGCCGCTCTGCACACTGCCGAGGCGCAGCTGGCCGAATCTCAAAGCGCCGCCGAGTGGCAGCGGAACACCATGGCGGCCGATCTGGATGTGCGGCGCAGCGATCTCAGCTCAGCCGAATCGCGCTTGCTCGAAATGAAAAACGGCGCACGGCCAGAGGAAATTCAGGAAGCTGCGGCGGCCGTGGATGGGGCGCAGGCCGGTTACGACGGCGCCAAAAAGGATTGGGATCGCGCGCAGACGCTGTATAAGAACGATGACATTTCAACATCTCAATACGATCAGTTTCGCAAGGTGCTGGATTCGGCCTCGGCGTCCTTGAAGCAAGCCAAGCAGCACTCCGCGCTGGTGAACGCCGGCAATAGAAGTGAAGATATCGAGAACGCCTCCGCCCAGGCTTCCAAGGCCCGTGCGTCTTTGAAGATGGGCGAAGCAAACTCGCTGGAATTGCAGCGCCGCGAGCAGGATATCGAAGCGCGCCGCGGCGATATCGCACGCACCAAGGCCCAGATCGTGCTCATCGATTCGCAGCTTTCCGATACCATCGCCATCTCGCCGGTCTCGGGCGTCGTGCTGGTGAAGGCCGCCGACGTGGGCGAGGTGCTGGCCCCGGGGACATCCATCGTCACGGTGGGCGACATCGATCATCCGTGGCTGCGCGCCTATGTGCCGGAGAACCAGTTGGGAAGGGTGAAACTGGGTTCCAAGGTGAAAGTGACCACGGATTCTTATCCCGGCAAAATCTACGATGGCCGCGTGTCGTTTATTTCGTCGGAAGCGGAGTTCACGCCCAAGCAAATTGAAAGCGCCGAAGAGCGCGTCAAACTGGTTTACCGCATCAAGATCGATATCGACAACCCGCACCGCGAGCTGAAATCCAACATGCCGGCGGACGCGGAAGTACTGGCGGGAAACTGATGGATGCCATCATCCGGATGCAGGATCTTACCAAGCGCTTCGCCGCTCTCACGGCGGTGGATCATCTGAACCTGGAGATCGGCCGCGGCGAGATCTTCGGATTAGTTGGCCCTGACGGCGCAGGCAAGACCACTACCCTCCGGATGTTGTGCGGGCTCATGGATCCAAGCGAGGGTGAGGCCTGGGTGGCCGGCGAGAACGTGGCCAAGAATCCGCGCGCCGTCAAGGATCGCATCGGATACATGGCACAGCGCTTCGGGCTCTACACCGACCTGACCGTCGACGAGAACATGGAGTTCTATGGCGACCTGTTCGGTATCCCGCGCGCCGAACGCCAGCGGTTGCTGCCGGAACTGCTGCGCATGACCCGCATGGAACCGTTCCGCAAGCGCCAGGCCGGCAAACTTTCGGGCGGTATGAAACAGAAGCTGGGCCTGATGTGCACGCTGCTGCACCGTCCGGAGATTTTGTTTCTGGATGAACCTACCAACGGCGTCGATCCGGTATCGCGGCGCGATTTCTGGGCCATCCTTTATCAACTGGTGAAGGACGGCATCACCATTCTGGTCACCACCGCCTACCTGGACGAGGCGGAGCGCTGCAACCGGGTGGGCCTGATGTACAAAGGACGCCTGATCCGGTGCGAATCGCCGGACCATATGCGCACCCATCTGGACGAAGTCTGCTACGCCATTGAAGCTCCCAACCTGCGCCTGGCGCGAACCAAACTGCAGACCTGCGATGGCGTGTTAAGCGTGGAGTCTTCGGGCGATTCACTGCACGTGCTGCTGTCGCCCGCCAAAACTTCGCCGCAGGTATTGGAACAAGCCATCGGTCCTTCCACATTCCGCCAGATCACACCCTCGCTGGAAGATGTCTTCATTGCGATGATCCGTAAGGAAGAAAGGCAGGACGCGGCTTGACGGCTAGCGGAAACGGCAGTCCCTGGGCAGTGGAAATCCACGAACTGGTGAAGAAGTTCGGAGATTTCACGGCGGTGGATCACGTTTCCATTCAGGTGAAGGTGGGCGAGATTTTTGGTTTTCTGGGCCCCAATGGCGCCGGCAAATCCACCGTCATTCGCATCCTGTGCGGGCTGCTGCGGCCCACATCGGGCACCGCCATGGTAGGCGGCTTCGACGTTGCCACGCATCCGGAGGATATCCGGCGGCACCTGGGATACATGTCGCAGAAGTTTTCCTTGTACGACGATCTGACCGTGGAAAGGAACATCGATTTTTTCAGCGGCATTTACGGCGTGGCGAAACAGCGGCGTCCCCAGCGCAAGGAATATGTGCTGAAGATGGCGGACCTGGAAGATCGCCGCGGCACGCTGACCCGCCTGCTACCGGGAGGCTTGAAGCAACGCCTGGCGTTGGGCTGCGCCATCCTGCATGAGCCGCCTATTTTGTTTTTGGACGAGCCCACATCAGGCGTCGATCCCATCGCGCGCAGATCGTTCTGGGACCTGATCTACGATCTTTCCGCGGCCGGCCAGACCATTTTTGTGACCACGCATTATATGGACGAGGCGGAATATTGCCATCGCCTGGCGCTGATCAATGGCGGCCGCATCATCGCCGCCGGAACTCCCGCCGCGCTCAAGGACGAACTGCGCTCCCGCACTTTGCTGCAACTGGACAGTTCCAATCCGCTTGAAAGCATGCGAGCGCTGGAGCACGAGCCGGAAGTGGACGACGTCGCGGTCTTCGGCGGCGGATTGCACATCACCGTGCAACATCCGGAGCAAGCCACGCTGCGCATCCGAACAGTGCTGGCAGCCCACAATATCGACATTCGCAAGCTGGAGCCCATTCCGCCGTCCATGGAAGACGTGTTCGTCGCGCTGATTGAGCAGCAGGAGCGAGGCGCCAGATGAGCCAGGAGCGAGGCGCGCTATGAGATGGATGCGGATTCGCGCCATATTCAAAAAGGAACTGCGGCACATTGCGCGCGATCCTCGCAGCCTGGCCCTGGCGCTGGTGCAGCCCCTGATCATGCTATTGCTGTTCGGCTCGGCGCTCAGCCTGGATGTCGATCGCATCGCAACGCTGGTATACGATGCCGACCAGACCTCGGCCAGCCGTGAGTTGATCCGGCAATTTCAAGGCTCGCGCTATTTCCAGGTGAAAGGCGCGGTGGACAGCGCACGCGCGGTGGAACGCGGTATCGACCGGGATCGGATCTTGATCGGCCTGATTGTTCCACGCGATTACGCCAAACACGTGAACGCCGGACAGAGCGCGGTTTTTCAAATCCTGCTGGACGGCAGCGATTCCAACACCGCCTCCATCGCGCTCGGTTATGTGAATGCCCTGGTGCAGAACTATAGCACCCACCTGCGGACCGCGGCCCAGAATATCCACGCGGGCCGCAGCCTGCCCATTCCCATCGATTTTCAAGTTCGCATGTGGTACAACAGCTCGCTCGAATCGAAGAACTTCGTGGTGCCCGGATTAGTGGCGGTGATCCTGGTGGTAATCGCGGGAATGCTGGCATCGCTGACCATTGCGCGCGAATGGGAAATGGGCACCATGGAGCAGCTTCTCTCCACACCCGTGCGTCCCGCCGAACTGGTGCTGGCCAAAATGCTGGGCTTCTTCACCGTGGGCGCGGTGGACACGGTGATCGCCGTGCTGGTGGGAATCTATGTATTCGATGTGCCCTTTCGCGGCAACATATTCCTGCTGGCGCTCACCAGTTGTATGTTCCTGTGCGGCGTATTCTTCTGGGGAATTTTGGTTTCCGCCCTGGCCAGGACGCAGCTGGTGGCTTATCAGGTGGGCGTGGCCACCACGTTCTTACCGTCATTCCTTTTGTCCGGATTCGTCTACTCCATCGATGGCATGCCGAAGGTGGTGCAGGCTATCACGCATATTGTGCCCGCACGTTATTTCGTCACCATCTTGCGCGGCATTTTCCTGAAGGGCGTGGGCTTCTCGGTGTTGTGGCCGCAGATTCTTTTCCTGGCCGCGTTCATGACCGTGGTGTTTCTTCTGGCCACCTGGAGGCTCAGTCAAAAGCTGACTTAAAACTTATGTGGGAACGCATCGGCCAAATCGTTCGCAAGGAATTCTACCAGTTGCTGCGCAACCGGCGCACGCGCATCGCATTGTTCGCGCCGCCTCTGGTGCAGTTGTTCGTATTTGGCTACGCAGTCAGCCTGGACGTGGACGATATCCGCCTGGGTTGGATGGACGAAGATCATACTCCAGCCAGCCGCAGCCTGCTGGCGGGATTTCAAGGATCTACAAGATTCCACATCGTGGCTCTGCCAAATGACGAGACGGAAGCCCAGAACCTGCTGGAACGCGGCAACGCGCATGCCGTTCTGCGCGTGCTGCCGGGCTTCGCCGAATCATTGGAGCGCGGTCATAAGGCTGATGTCCAACTGCTGGTGGATGGGTCCAACTCCAACACCGCCTCATTGATCTCAGGCTACTCGGCGCAGATTGTCGCCGGCTTCGCCACGCCGGTGGTGCGTAAGCAACAAGGCAACCTGCTGTTCACGCTGGCCGGGAACTCGGGCAGCACAAGTTTGAAAGTCCCGCGCTTGAACGTGCAGACGCGGGTTTGGTTTAATGCCGATCTGCTTAGCCGAAATTACTTCGTGCCCGGCGTAATCGTCAATCTCATCATGCTGGTCACCGTGATGTTGACCGCCATGGCGGTGGTGCGCGAACGCGAACTGGGCACCATGGAACAACTCATGGTGACGCCTATCCGGCCAATCGAGTTTATTCTGGGCAAGACCTTGCCGGCCGCCGTGATCGGGCTGATCGACATGTGTCTGGTGGTCACCGGTGCCCTGGTTGTTTTCAAAGTTCCGTTCCGCGGCAACCCTTTCCTGCTGCTCTCCTGCGTGGTCCTGTTCCTGTTCACCACGCTGGGCGCGGGCCTGCTGCTTTCGACGATTTCGAATACCCAGCAGCAGGCCATGATGACCTCGTTCCTGTTTGCCACGCCGGCCTTCATGTTGAGCGGGTTTGCTTTCCCCATTCGCAACATGCCGGTTGCCGTCCAGTATTTTACGTTTCTCAATCCGCTGCGCTACTTTATGGAAATTGTGCGCAGCATCTTCTTGAAAGGCACGGGCGCCGATGTGCTGTGGCCGCTGATGCTGGCGATGCTGGTCTTCGGCGTGTCCATGCTGTTACTCAGCACTTCGCGCTTCCGGAAAAGGCTGGATTAGGATGTCCGCTGGGACTCAAATGAATAAGCATTCAATGATCAAAGGACCGCTCGAACTGTCCCTGCCGAAGTGTGAAAAGGGAATAGGTTCGCTCATCAACTCTCCGGCGTCGAAAGACCTGATAGATGGCGTCCGCATACAACAGCAAGTCCTGTGGCCCGACGATCGTGGTTACTTCCTCGAAATTCAACGAGCCGGCCAGGGCCTGGCAGCCGGATTTCCAGCCGCAAGCACCCAGGTCTCTGCCGTCTTCGACTATCCGGACACAATTAAAGCTTTCCATTATCATCAGGATCACACCGACTGCTGGACTCCAACCGCCGGCCTGCTCCAGGTGGTCCTGGTGGACGTTCGCACCAGTTCGGCCACCTTCGGCCGCCGCAACACCATGTTCGTCGGAGCGCTTCGTCCCTGGCAGATCCTGATCCCGCCCGGCGTAGCTCACGGCTACAAAGTTGTGGGGACGGAATGCGCCGTAATGGTTTACCTGACAGATCGCTTCTATGATCCTCAGGATGAAGGACGAATCCCTTATAACGATCCGCAGATTAACTACGACTGGGAGAAGCAGCGTAAATGAGTTCTCGTACAGTGGTGATTGGTTTTTCCGGCGTGTCCCTACCGCTTGCGGACATGCCGTTTGTGCGCGAGTGGAGCAGCGCCGGATTGCGTGCCGCCCTCACTTTTCCGCCCGGTGTGTCGAGCGTGGGAGCCTGGACGTCGCTGATCACCGGCCGCAGCCCCGCCCATCATGGAATCTTCGATTTCTATCGCCGCCAGGCCCCGCGCGGACAGCAGTTGCGTGTGCTGGCTGCGCGCGACATTGATTGCGAAACCATCTGGACATCGCTGGACCGTCAGGGTCTTACAGCAACCATCTTGAATTATCCGATGAGCTTTCCCGCTCCCAAAATCGGCGGCAAAGTGATGCCGGGCAGCTGGGTTTCTCCCAAGCGGCTGAAGCTGGGCTGCTACCCGAGCGACCTTTATCGTGAACTGGAAACGCTGGAAGGCGTAGACCTGAACGAGCTCACTTGGCAACCGCTGCTGCGGATACTGCTGCACCTCATGGAAAAGGAGCCATCCGACCTGAGCGTCCTTCTGGTGCGTGATAACGGACCGATAGATTTCGCAGCCCTCGACCGGCAGCTGGAGCGCGTGGTTCAGGCCGCCGGGCCCGACGCCACCGTCCTTTTCATCTCGGAGCCGTCCATCGACACCAAAGGCTTTTCCGTGAATGCCTGGCTGGCCGAGCATGGATACCTGGCCTGGACTTCACCCTCTGGCGCCGCCGCACTTGACGGCAAGATCCTGGAAACAGCCGACCTGAACCGGCAAGCCGCGCAGGTGGATTGGACGAAATCCAAGGCCTGGTGCCCATCCGCCGGCGGAAACGGGATTTATATCGCGCGGCAGGATATGTCCGACGACGAATACGAAGCGCTTCGCACCCGGCTGATGGACGAGTTGTCCTCCGTGAGTGCTATTTCGCGGCTATGGAAACAGGAAGAACTCCACCCGGGAGCGTTCCAGGAATTGGCCCCTGACATCATTATTGAATGGAGCGGAAAAGCGGACGGGATGCTGCTCGCTCGCGGACCGGCTTTGAAGGCCGGCACTGTATCCCTGGTTCCCTTCTCCGGCCTCACGCCTATCCTTCTATATACGCTCGGTCTGCCCCTGCCGGCCGATATGGAGGGCCGCATCCCGGCCGAGATCCTGGATCCCGCCTGGATTGAGGCTCATCCGGTGCTCCACGGCGTTTCAAGCAGCGATCGGGAAGCCGACAAGCCGCTCATTGAACCAAAAGATGAGGAAGAGATCCTGCGCCGCCTGCGTGGCCTGGGCTACCTCGAATGATGCAATTTGAGCAAGTACCATTTCGCGTTGACAGAGACGGAACAGTAATTTAGACTTCAGAAAAGCTTAAACCGTGACCCCTAAACCCAACATCGTGCTTATCGTTGTCGACGGTCTTCGTGCCGATCGATTGGGCTGCTACGGCTACCCCGGCGGCACCAGTCCGTATCTAGATTCCATGGCGGCGGCCGGTGCACTGGGCGAATCGTTTTTCGCGTCCACCATTCCGGAGTTTTCCTCCTTTGGCACCCTATTAAGCGGGGTGCATCCCATTGGCCATGAGGTTCTGTCGAACGAAACCACGGCCGAGTTTCCGGGCGAATTTCCGCTGGCTCCCGAGATCTTCATCAAATCCGGCTACACCACTTGCGGCGTAAGCAGCTTGCGCCAGGCGCGCCCCTGGTTCGGACGCGGCTTGGAATTTTCCATCAATCCCGCGCTGCAGTGCGCCCGGCCGGAGGATGTTACCGCGCAACAATTGAATGCGCACGCCACTTTGTGGATACGCGAACATGCCAACGAGCCGTTCTTCTTTTTCATCCACTATCGAGAGCCGCGCGCGGCGTTGGCCAACGGCGGCAATTATGACGACGCGGTTCGCGCGGTGGACTCTGGCATCCGCGAACTGGTGACGGCTATCGACAGCCTGCGCCTGGGATCACGCACGCTGATCGTGGTGACAGCCGATCGCGGCGCCAGCCTTCGGGAGCACAACATCGTGGGCGAAGCGCGCGGCCTGTATGAGGGTACACTGCGCATCCCGTTCCTCGCGCGCTGGCCGGGCCGCATTGTCCCGGGCACCCGCTTGAAGCAGATGCAACAATCCGAGGACATCGCGCCCACGCTGTTTGAAGCGGTTGAGATGGAAGTAACCTCCAGCATGGAAGGTCCCCGCTTCTGGAAGGCCATGACCGGTGAAGAACCCGCCGGCGGACGCGAGCGCGTCATCAGCCTGGATTGCACTTCCGGCCGCGTGTGGAGCATACGAACCGGCACGCACAAACTGATCGTCTCCGAGGGCCCGCGCCTGGAACTGTACGATCTGGCGGCCGACCCGGGCGAAGAGCACAATATCGCTTCCCAGCAGCCCGCCCTGGCCGCTGAACTCGAGAATGAATTGCAGAGCTGGGTGACGCGGCGGATCGATGAACTATACCGCTACGAGAGCCCGTTTAGTGAAGGCATCGTGCCGCGCACGGCCACACCGTAGTTTTAAAGGAGCCCCGATGGACACGCCACAAACCGCAACCGATCTGGAAACGCACGCGAGAGCCTATCTGAAAGCTTTCGAGGCTAGAGATATCGATCAGTGCATGACGTTTTACGACGACGATGCCTCGGTCAGCTTCGTGCAGAGCGACTACAAAGGCAAAGAGCAGATCGAACAATGGCACAAGGCGCGTTTTGCCGCCGACCTGCGCATTGTGCGCCTGGAAAAACTCACCGTGGAAGGCAACACCGTGATACTGGCCGCGGTCGTCACGTCGAAACGGATCAAGGCTTGGAAATTGAACACCATCCGCGGCACAGTGACAACGCTTTTCGAAGGCTCGAAGATTAAAGACCTGAAATTCGGGATGCGGCTCATATGACGGCCGCCATGTCGCCCATCGAGGCGCTCAACGACAAGACTTATATCACCCAGATTCAGGGCCTGGATTTCCGGCCGGTCTTCATCATTGGGCCGCATCGATCCGGAACCACGCTGCTCTATCGCGTGCTCACCGAAACCGGCAGCTTCAACACCACCAGCACGTATCATATTGTGAATCGCCAGCGGTTGCTGGCTTTGCGGGCCACCGGCCAGGAGCAAATCGCGCGCGATGAACTGGACCGCTGGTTCACCGAGCACGGCCTGCGCGGCAAAGAGCATAACTCCGCCCCTATCACACCCGATCTTCCCGAAGAATACTGCTTCGCGCTGGAACACCAGGGCAAGCGCATTACCGTGGATCAGCGCAACCTGCCGAGCTTCAACCAGTTTTGCCGCAAGGTGCAATTGGTGCAGGACCCCAGCCGGCCGCTGCTGCTGAAGAATCCTTACGACACCCTGAATTTTCTTTATCTGCGCGATCATGTTCCCGACGCGCGATTCGTCTTTATTTACCGCCATCCGGTGGACGTGGTGAATTCCCAGATCCGGCTGCTGCGCCAGATGATCCACAAGCGAAGTGAATATCACATGCTGATGTTCCAGCGCCTGCGCGCGCTGCACGATAATCCCGTAAAACTGGCTCTGGCGCGCATGGTTTATTCCGAGCATCTGCCGTTGATGATCTTGCAGACTTCGCATTACGTATCGCGCAATTGCGATTACATCCTGGAAAATGTCGAGAAACTGGGAAGCGCGGCGGTGGGCATCACCTACCCCCAACTGTGCAGCGACACCAACCATTCCATCGGACGCATTCTCAGTTTCCTGGATTTGAAAGCTAAAACGCCGCGCGATTATTCGCAGATCATCCGCGAGCGCGACACCCCCACACTTCCCGAAGTGGAAAAACGCCGCGAGTGGCTCAACAAGCGCAACGAAGCCTACTGCCGCAAGTTTGGATTGTCATGAAGCGCCTCGGGTTGCTATGAAGAAAAAGCCCAACGTTGTTTTACTCACCGTGGATACCCTGCGGGCCGATCATCTCGGCTGCTACGGCTACCATCGCGACACCAGCCCCTACATCGATGCTTTTGCCCAGGAGGGCGTGCTGTGCGAAGGCATGTTCTGCTCCGCTCTTCCGACGCAGCCTTCCTATACCACGCTCTACACCGGCCAACACGCCGTGCGCCATGGAATTGTCGGTCATCGCAGCGAGGCGCAGCTTTCGCCCTCCACCCCGGTGCTGCCGGAGCTCTTTCTACAAGCCGGTTACCGCACCTGCGCGGTGGACACTCTGTGGATGCAGAAGGATTGGTTCGGCCGCGGCTACGAACACTACATCGACCCCGGGGCCAAGCGCATCCTGAGCATGACCGTGCCGTCGGAAGATCTCACGGCGCGCGCCGTCCCCTGGATTCGGGCGCATGCCGACGAGCCGTTCTTTCTGTTCATGCATTATTGGGATACTCACGCGCCGTATACGCCGCCCAAGGCATACCAGAAGCTGTTTTATCAGGGCGATCCGTTCGATCCCAACAATCACTCGCTGGACAATGCGTGGCATCATCCCATTTCGCGGCTGATCCGCGACGTGCTGCTGCGCCGCAGCGAAGGCATGGTCACTGACGCCGAATTCGTGGTGTCGCTCTACGATCAGGAAGTGCGGCATGCCGACGACGGACTGGGCGAAGTGATCGGCTGCATCGATGAGCTGGGCCTGGCTGAGGATACCTTCATCCTGATCATGGGCGACCACGGCGAGAGCCTGAGCGAGCACGGCATCTTCTTCGAGCACCACGGCCTGTACGATTGCACGCTGCGCATTCCCTTCATCCTGCGCCAGCCTGGAACGCTGCCCGAGGGCGTTCGCCTGCCGCAGATGTTTGCCACGCACGACATTGCGCCTACGGTTCTTGAGGCGGCCGGCATTCCGATTCCGTCCAGCATGGACGGCAAGAGCTTCTGGAAATCGCTCACCGGCGCCGAGCAGAGCGCGGGACGCGACAAAATCTACAGCGTGGAGGGAACCATCCAGGCCAAGTGGAGCCTGCGCACGCTGGATCACAAGTTCATCCTTTCGCGCGAGCAGGATTTCTACGGCACGCCGATGCGCGAGCTGTATGACCTGAAAGCCGATCCGGGTGAAAATCACAACATCGCCGCCGAGCGTCCCGAACTGGCCGCACAGATGGAGGCCGATCTGGAAGGTTGGATCTCCACACGCGTAAAGGAAGCCGGACGCACCGTGGACCCGCTGATCGAACAGGGCATCAGCTTTCGCGACGTGCTGGCCATCGGGGAATAAGCCGTTGATCGCCGCCCGCGGCGCCGGCGGAAGATGGGGCCTGGTACTAAAACGTGGAACTACTCCAGTTGCTTAGAGACCGCATTGCCGTAGCGTGTCAAGGCCTTCGCCATGTTCAATTGCCCAGGACTACCACAACGTCCATTCGCGCCGCGGTCTCGTTTCATGTTCAACCTCATGTTAGACTGGCCTTCCGAGTTTAATAAGTCCTCGCCACTTAACGGGGGATAAAAGGCTTTATAGAGTCATTCTTTCTTACTGGAGGAGTGCCGCGCGCAGCCGCCTAAGGCGACTGATCTTACGTTGCGGCCGACAATTTCGATGGGTTGCAGAATATGAAGTGCGTTTGGTTCCTGGAGCCGTGGGCGCGATTCGCCACCGGCAATGCTTTTTGGGTGCCGCTGGAACCGTCCAGCGCGACTTGGGCGCGAACCAGGGGCGGGTTATGAAAATAACCTGTCTGGCTTTCGCGCTGGCCGCGGCCGCCGCTCTGCACTCGCCACTTTACGCCGCCGTAACGCTTACATCTCTCACTCCCTCTTTGTCTTCTCCTCAACCTTTGGGGACGTCTGTCAGGTGGGTTGTAACGGGCACGGATTCCAATCCCAATCCGCTGACGTTCCAGTTCAATGTCACCTCTCCCACTGGCGCCGTTTCCATGGTCTATGACTTTAACGTCGGCACCTTCAACGCAGGGGTTTGGAGCATCAATTTCGACTGGGCCACAATTGCCGGCGAAGGAAACTATCAAGTGCAGGTGGTGGCCAAAGACTTCACTTCCGGCGAAACTCAGTCGCTCGGCGCCAGCTATCAGTTAACCTCGCTGGCAAATGGAGGGCACATCGCAGTGAACCCGACTGCGAATCCCCTGGTGGCAATGTTCAGCGCGCCGCCCTGCCCAATCGGCAGCAACATGGAAGCAATTTTTCGACCGGCTGGAAGCACCGTGTGGAGCGGCACCGATTGGAAAATGTGCACCGGCAACACCAGCATGAACTTTTACGTGGCGGGGCTCTATCCCAGCAGCAGCTACGTCCTGGATTATCAGGTGCTAACCGGTGGCTCGATGGTAGCCGGACCGGCCACCGTCAATTTCACCACCGGACCTCTGCCCTCGAACATCACCTTTCCCAAGTTCGCTGTCGGCGTGCCCGGGCCTAAAGAGAAAATAGACGCGCAACAGCCCATGATCCTGCAATCGCCCGGTTACGCGGGTAACGGAAGCAACTTTCCGGTTGCCACGGACTTATCGGGGCGAATCATCTGGTATTACCATGCCGAGGATGTAGCGCTGCTTACCCGGCCGCTCCCGGATGAAACCATGCTCGAAATCCAAACCGGCGCTTCCTGGAGTCCCTACACCAACGTACAGCAGCTTCTGCGCCAGTTCGATTTGGCGGGCAATGTGGTGCATCAAACCAATGCCGGGGTCCTGCAGCAGGAACTACTCGCCCTGGGCGCGGTGAACGCGGGTTCGTGCGATGTCATTCCCAATCCGGCGCCGGTGGGCGCGGCTTGCATGAGTTTCTTCAATCACGAGCTGACGCAACTGCCCAACGGCTACGTGGCAGCCCTGGCCACGATCGAAAAAATCTTTCCGCCCGGCACCCAAGGCAGCACCAGTCCGTTGCCGGTGGACATTCAGGGCGACATTATCGTGGTGCTCGACAACAACTGGCAGGCCGTTTGGTATTGGGATGCGTTCAACGAGGGCGGCGGCGGCTACGGCTATCCGAAACTGCCGGTCAGCCGCACGGCGCTTTTGGGCGAGACGTGTGTTTCGCTGTCCAATCTTTGCGGTCCCCTCTACCTGGCGGGAAAGGGTACGGCCGCCGCCGGCAATCAATGGCTGCACGGCAACAGCCTCTACTACAGCGCGTCGTCGGGAGATTTACTGTTTTCGATGCGCAGTCAGGATTGGGTCGTCAAGATCGATTACAACAACGGCGCGGGTAGCGGAGACGTTCTCTGGCGCTTGGGTAACGGAGGCGACTTCACCTTCAACAATATAAACAACGACCCCTGGCCGTGGTTCTCGGCACAGCACGACGCCACTTATGCCAACTACGGCGCGGGGCCTTTGACGATTTTCGACGATGGCAATACGCGCCGTGCCGATCCTCCACTGGGCTTGGGGAGTGCCTGCTCGCCTTACTGCAGCAGCCGCGGCATGGCCCTGAACGTGGATGAAACCAACATGGTAGTGACGCCGGTACTGAGCCAATACCTGAACCAGAACGCACGAGCTTACGGTTCGGCCCAGTTACTTTCCAACGGCAATTACTTTTTTAATGCGGGCATCGTGAACGGCACCTATGGCTTCGATCTGGAAGTGCTTCCCACATCGGGTGCGGTGAACGGGACGAACATCTATACCGACCAAAGCCAGCCCTTGTACCGCAGCTATCGCATGGCGACGCTGTATCAGCCGCTGATGGATCTTCCGGCGAATTTAACCAAGTCCGCCGGTGATGGCCAGGGCACACCGGTGAGCCAGACTTTCGCTACGCCGCTGCAAGTAACCGTAACGGATCCCAACGGCGTTCCTCTTTTTGGAATCCCCGTGACGTTCGCAGTCATTCCCGGAGCGGGTGGGGCCGGCGCAACATTTAATGCCACTCCGTCCATGCCGATTCTGACCAACGTCAACGGTATCGCTACCGCGCCCGCGTTGACCGCCAACGGCGTTGGTGGCACGTTCTCGGTACTAGCCAGCGTGAACACGTTGAATGCAACATTCACGCTGACCAATCAGGTCTATGGATATTTGAGCGCGTATGCAGCCACGGTGGGCAGCGCGGCGGGCAGCGGCAGCGTGTTGTTAACCGCCGGCGGAGCCTGGAACGCCAGCAGCAACGCCTCCTGGTTGCAGTTGTCGCCGGGCAGCACCGGCGGCGCCGGAAATGCTCTCATCCAGTTCTCTTATAGTGCCAATCAGAGCACGGCCGCACGCACCGCAACCCTGACCATCGCCGGTTTGACTTTCACCGTTACCCAGGCCGGCACCAGCTACAGTCCAATCACGCTGGTCACTCCCTTGCTCTCCTCCGGTTTGAATAATCCACAAGGCCTGGCGGCCGATGCGGCCGGCGATGTCTTTATCGCCGACACCGCCAACAACGCCATCAAGCAATGGAATCCCGGCACCCAGCAGACCGCGCTGCTTTCCTCGGCCCAGAACAGCCCCGCCGCCGTGGCCGTGGATGGTTTCGGAAACGTCTATATCGCCGATAGCGGCAATCACGCCATTGAAGAGTTCACCGCCCCCGGCCAGCAGTTAAACACCTTGGTCTCCGGTCTGAGCAATCCCTCCGGAGTTGCCGTGGATGGCCAGGGCAACGTGTACTTCTCCGATACCAGCAACAACGCCATCGAGGAATGGAACGCGGCCAGCCAGCAAGTGACCACCCTGGTTGGCAGCGGATTAAACAACCCCACCGGCGTCGCCGTCGACACCCAAGGCAACGTGTATTTTGCCGACAGCGGCAACAACAGCATCAAGCAATGGGCCTCGTCCAACGGACTGGTAACCCCGCTGGTGTCTTCCGGATTGAACAATCCCACCAGCGTGGCCGTGGATGGCCAGGGCAACGTATACTTCGCCGATACCGGCAACAATGCCATCAAGCAATGGAATGCGGCCAGCCAGCAAGTAACCGCGCTGGTCTCCACCGGCCTGAGCAACCCGATGGGAGTGGCGGTGGATGGGCAAGGCAATATCTATGTGGCCGACAGCAACCACAACGCCATCGAAAGACTCACCCCGATTTATCTGGCCTTGAGCGCCACCAGTCTGACCGAACCTGCCACCGCGGGCACCGATTCAATCACCGCGCAAGTGCTGCCGGCCAGCATTCCCCTGACAGCCACCAGCGATCAGCCCTGGCTCACCGTAAGCGGTATCAACAGCGGAGTGATCGGCCTTTCGTTCCCGGCCAACACCACGGGCGCGAATCTCACCGCGCATGTCAGTGTGCTGGGCCAGCCGGTTACCGTGACACAAAGTGGAGATGCTCCCGCCAACCTGACCAAACTGGCAGGCGATGGACAGACCACCGCGCCCGGGCAGGCCTTTGCCACGCCGCTGCAAGTAACCGTCACCGATTCAGGCGGCATTCCGCTGCCGGGTGTCGCAGTCACCTTCACCGTCACCGCCGGTACCAGCGGAGCCAGCGGAATATTCAGCTCCAATCCGCCCATGCCCATTCTGACCGACATAAACGGAAACGCCACCGCGCCGGCGCTAACGGCCACCAGCAGTGGGGGATCATTCAGCGTGACGGCCAGCGTGAATGGCTTGAGTGTGATGTTCACCGAAACCACTGTGATCGATTCCCTGGGCGCTTCGGCGCTGGCAGTGGGCAGTGCGGCCGGCAGCGGCAGCGTGCTGTTATCGGCCAGCGAGCCTTGGACGGCCAGCAGCAACGCGGCCTGGTTGCAATTATCGGCCGGCAGCACGAGCGGCACTGGCAATGCCTTGATCCAGTTCACCTTTGCCGCCAATCCGAACAGTGCCGCGCAAACCGGAACGCTGACCATCGACGGTCTGACGTTCACCGTCACCCAGGCCGGCACCAGCTACAGTCCGATAAGTCAATTAACCACCCTAGTCTCCACTGGCTTGAACAATCCCCAGGCAGTGGCGGTGGATGCAGCCGGCAATGTGTATGTCGCCGACACCTTCGGCAATGCCATCCGGAAATGGAATGCGGGCACCCAGCAGGTAGTGACCTTGGTTTCTTCCGGATTAAACAATCCCACCGGTGTCGCGGTGGGGGTGGATGGCAATGTATACATCGCCGACGAAAAGAACAAAGCCATGAAGGAGTGGCGGGTGGCCACCGGAACCGTGACGCCATTGGTATCGGGAGGCCTCAACAGCCCGGTGGGAGTGGCGGTGGATAGCCAGAACAACGTCTATTTTTCCGACGCCGGACATAATGCCATCGACGAATGGAACGCGGCCAGCGGTAAGGTAACCGTGCTGGTGGCTGGCGCCGGTCTCAATCTTCCCTTGGGCACCGCAGTCGACGCGGTGGGTAACGTGTACTTCGCCGATGAAAAGAACAACTCCATCAAAGAGTGGAGCGTGGCCGGCCAGATCTTGACCCTGGTGTCCACTGGCTTGAACACTCCCTACGGCGTGGCGGTGGATGGCGATGGCAATGTGTACTTTGCCGACACCGGCAACAATGCCGTCAAGGAATGGATCGCGGCCACCGGCCAGGTCACCACCTTGGTTTCCACCGGACTGAAATCGCCCTGCGGCGTGGCGGTGGACGCACAAGGCAATGTCTATATCGCCGATTCGGGCGACAACGCCATCAAGAAGTTCACCCCCGCTTATCTGGCGTTGGGCGCCAACAGCCGCACCGAAGCCGCAGCTGCGGGAACCGATTCCATTTCTTTCCAGGTGCTGCCGGCCAGCACGGTTGTCACCGCCACCAGCAACCAGACATGGCTGACTATCAGCAGTGTCAATAGCGGAGCGATCAGCTTCGCATGGGCGGCCAACACCACGGCCAGCAGCCGCAGCGCCCTGATTACAGTGTTGGGACAAACGGTGACCATAACTCAGAACGCCGACGTTCCAACCACTCTGAACAAAACCGCGGGCTTGGCACAGAGCACACCAGTGGGCCAGGCCTTCGCCATTCCAATGCAGGTGAAAGTGCTGGATGCGGCCGGCAAACCGGTGCAAGGCGCCAGCGTCACATTTAAAGTTGTGGCGGCGCCGAACGGAGCCGGCGGAACATTCGCTGCCTCTCCAGCCATGCCGATTCTTACCAACTCCAGCGGCATCGCCAATGCCCCGGTCCTGACAGCCAACAGCACGCCCGGCACCTTCGGCGTCACCGTCACCGTGGGATCCTTATCCACCGTTTTCGGTGCCACCGTCACATCGAACTGAGCCACCAGTTACTCATGAAGCTATTATTCATCTCAGCTATTCTGGCTGCATTCGCGGCCATCGCCCCGTCGCGTGCCAATGCGGCTCCCTGTATCTCGCTGCCGCCCATCGATCCCGCGAAGGGATTCGTCACCAATTTCAACAATTCCTGCTATGTGCTTCCGTTGGTGGCCGGGGACTCGCATGTCGCGGGCGATTTGAATGCCAGCTACACCGACGTTTATTACCAGGTCACCCCGGGCTACGAGCTGATCGTCCTGGGAATCTTTCCCAACGCCCGCTTCATGGCGGCGACGGTTTATGACGATCACATGGTCCCGGTAAGTAATCTGATCGATTCGGCCATCCTGCCGCTCAACGCCAACATGATCAATCCCATGGTGCCCGGCGCGACGTATAAACCCAATCAGAGCTACGGCCTCACCATCTCCTTTGGCGGAGGGCCGCCGGCGTCGGTAAGTCCCGGTTGCAGCATGCTCCCGAGCGTCGCTGGAAATGTGCTGGACGCCTCACAGATTCACCAGGGCATCACCTGGAGCGGTTATCCGAACCTGCCCCCGGGGTTTCCCGCTCACGAAACCGGAGCCAATGCAGCCGGCATCATCACGATCCGCAAATACATGGACATTGACTCGCCCGTACTTCCCGAGTACGTGATTGTGCGCAGCCTGGCCAACGGCTGCGCGATTCCCATCCAGCAGGCAGTGCAATCCAACATCGTCAGCGTCACCCAGCACGTGGACAGTTCCTGGCTCCATCAGGATCAGATCAGCGCCCACTTACAGTTCTCCAACACCGTGCAGCCCTGGCTGGATTTTCCGTCCGACCCGTTGAACGGCGTGTTCTGGAGGCGGCCGTCGGAATACATCCCGTTCAACGATAGCTACGCGGGCTATCTCAGCGCATCGTTTTCCAGCGCGCAGATCAAAAGCCTTTTGACGGCTCAGAACTATCTGCGTATTCAGTTTCAAATTCCCACTACGCCTACCACGCCTTGTGCCAACGGGAACTGCAGCCTGAGCGGCAATGAACAAACCAGGTACGTCAGCCTGTCGTTGCAGGCGCCGGTGGTCAACTGCACTGGACACACCACCATTCTCTCGATCGCCGATCAGAACCTGGTGCAGGATGCGAACGGTATCGTCACCGTAGTGGCCGGCTTCGGCGCTCCGCAGCCTCCCAACGTCACCGCTGCCAATGGCTACACCTGGCTCGATCTCAGCTCCGTGCCCAACCACAACAGCATTAGCGGCTTGATCATCCGCAACCTGGCTCCGAACCCGTCGTTTCAGTGCTCCACTTTCAGCGTTCCCTACAAGACTTCCGAATATAATCCCGACGGCGGCTATATGGGGTCTTACGCTGCCACGGTGGATTTTCCCACGGCATCGCAGATTCCGGCTGTGCCGGTTTCCGTGTCCCGGCCGAATTCCTGTTCCCTGGTACCTACCCAGGCGCCACAGGCGCTTTCAACTTCTACTGGTGTTCAGAGTTGCTCCTCGAATGATTATTTGAGCGCTTATACAGCCACGGTGGGCAGCGCGGCGGGCAGCGGCAGCGTGTTGTTAACGGCCGGCGGAATCTGGAGCGCCAGCAGCAACGCCTCCTGGTTGCAGTTGTCGCCGGGCAGCACCGGCGGC
>DATHNM010000349.1:0-2720 GCA_035486095.1 Bryobacteraceae bacterium | reverse complement strand
ATAACTCGCTACGCCGAATGCGGGATCGTTCAACTGGGCATCTGGATTGCCCAGGTTCGCGTGGTTCAGCACGTTGTAGGCGTCGGCGCGAATCCGCAGCTGGCCTGATTCGCCCAGCCACGGCAGATGAAAGGCGCGCGCCAGCGATAAATCGAAGCTATAAAATCCAGGGCCGGTGAATGCGTTGCGGCCAGTGTCCCCCAACGTGCTGGGCGCAGCGGTTGCGAAGGCCTCCGGATTCAACAACTGCACGCCTCCGGGAACCGGCGCCGGATTTGCGAACACCGCCTGGCTTGCATCCAAAACATTCGCGCGATTGTTCAGAACCAGCCCCTGGCCTGGAAGCGCCGCCGAAGGCCCGTAGACAGTGTAGGGCAGTCCCGAGCGGAAAGCGGCCAATCCCGACACCGTCCAGTCGCGCAGCACAATGCCGGCTCTCGATTGCACGAAAGGCGCGGGCAGATTCCAGTAGGAGAAGAGCACCAGATTTTGCCGCTGATCGAAATCCGAGTTGCCGCGGTCCGCGTTGGGATTAAACTGTTCCGAAAACGTGGAGCGTTGCTCGGATGTTTCACCGGTTTGAATGCTGGTGAACGTCAGATTGAAGAAATCACCCACCAGCGGATCGCTTTGATTGTCGATGGAGTGGCTCCAGGTATAAGAACCCTGCAGCATGCCGCGCGGGATGCGGTAGCGCACCACCGTAGTCATCGCGTTATAGTCCGAAAAGCCCTGGTTCGCCCGGTACGCGATGTCCGGCAGGCTGTTATTGTAGCGGCCGTCCAGGGTAGAAAAGCTGCGATTAATCACGTCGGTGGTGATCAGCGCACGTCCATAAGCGCCCAGGGCGTTCACTTCCAGCGTCAGATTTCCGGTGATGCGCTGTTGCACTCCCGCAAAGTAGCTCTTGACGCGGCCGTTGCGGAGGTCCGGATCCACTAGCGTCAAATCGGGGAACGTGCTGGGCAACGCCTTGCCCTCAAATGTCTGCAGCACGCTCAACACGGGTGCCAGGAAATTGGTGGCGCCGGCCGGCAATTGCAGCACCGGCAGAAGCAGATTGTTGTCGCGGACGTTTTCCCACAGATTGTCGAATGGCCGGTCGTAAAAGGTGCCGAAGCCACCGCGCAGCAGCGTGCGCCCGGTGCCGAACAGATCGTAAGCCGCGCCGCTTCGAACCTCGAAATCGTTGCTCGAGCGGAACAGTTGTTGGTCCGCGGAACTGCCCGGTTCGACCAGCGACGCCCCCACCAGTTGTTGGGCCAACGTGCTGCCTGAACCAAGCTGAACCAGAGCATCCTTGGTGGATCCGGTATTCTCGGGCCCGCCATAAAACTCGTAGCGCACGCCATAATTCACGGTCAGGCGTTGCGTGAGTTTGTAGGTGTCCTGGGCGAACAGAAAATCCTGGCCGTATCTGTACGTCCGGTTGGTAGCAGGTTGCTGGATGGAAGGCAGGGCCGTGCGGTCAATCGCTCCCTCCACGAAAGCAGGCTCGCCCAGCGCGAACAACAGAACGCTGGGAAACATGTATTGGCCGGATTGGCCGGCGGTCAAATAGCCGTTCGAACCGCGCCAGAGCAAGCCGCCACCCACCGTAACCAGATGCCGGCCGCGCGTCCAAATCAGGTTATCCAAGACCTCCCACGTGTCGTTGATGTTCTGGTAGGAATAGAACGCGGCGCTTCCGGGCAACGTCACGCCCGAATACTCCACGCCATGCACTGCATAGGCATCGCTGGTGGTAAGCGTCGGAATCTCTGGATGGGGACGGTTCCATCCCAAATTGTCGGTGCTATAACTCAGCCGCGCCTCATTGGTCAGATTCGCGCGGAATACATGGATATAGCTGCCACCCGCCGCCACCGTATTTTCATGCAGCGCCGAGATGAAATCTTTGTAGGGGCTCCAAATGAAGTCAGGTTCAGTCAACCGATTGATCAGCACTCGGCCCATCAGCCGCTGCTTGCCGTCGGGCGAATCGTAATCCAGCCGTTCAATTGCCAGCGTGCGATTCACCGCCACCGGCGGAGCCAGCGTCTCCACCTGCGTAAGCGCCGTGGTAGCGGTGTTGGCCACCGGACTGGGATATTCGGTAAGCAACTGGCGCGCCAGGGAGTTTGGCCCGGCGAAAGTCAGGAAATACGGTGTGGGAAGGTCGAACGGATAGGGCGACGCGTCCCCGCGGCTCCGAAAATATTCGTAGGCGCTCGAAAAGAATAGCCGATCCTTCAACACCGGGCCGCCCACGAAGAAGCCAGGCTGGTCTTCTTTATCGATGCTGCGCGGCGCGCCAATCAGGTTCTGCTGGAAGGCGTTGGCGTTCAGCGCCTCGTTCTCCAGATAGAAATATCCCACGCCATGAAACTGCTCGCCGCCGGTGCGGGTGATGGCATTGGCCAGGAATCCGGACGTGCGCCCGTATTCAGCCGAGAAATTGTTGGTCGAGATGCGGTATTCCTGAATCGCTTCCGGCGCCACCGTCACCAGCGGCCCAGTGATCAGGTAGTTATTGTTCTCCAGGCCGTCCAGCAGATAATTGGACGACGAAGGCCGCTGGCCATTCACTGAAAGCCCCAGGCCGCGCCCGGTGGCCGAATCGGACGTTACCCCCGGCTGCGTCACTAGCAGCGCATAGACGTCGCGGCCCGCCAGCGGAAGATTGTTGATTTCAGCCGAATCGACCACCTCCGACACGGTGGATTCCAGCGGCTCACGCC
>DATHNM010000348.1:0-4611 GCA_035486095.1 Bryobacteraceae bacterium | reverse complement strand
GAATTCACGCAGCGCCCGCAGCAGCAACAGGGAGGTTTCCGCGCGGCGGCGGGGACCACCGAAAATGAACTGGATCAAATCGCGGCAGCTGCGCCGCAAGAAGCTGGCGCGGCGCCATCGGCGAATGCCAACGAAGCATTCCTGGTAACCGGATCGCTCAGCAACGGGCTGCAATCAGGCCAGGACGATTTCGGGCTGCGCGGCCCGGTATTGGGTATACAAGCCGCTCCCGGTGGATTGTTGGGGGCGGGCGCTGAAGGCCAGCCCGGCGGCATCCCAGGCACTCCAGGAGGTCCTGCCGGCGGTGGGCCCGGTGGACCGGGTGGTGGTGGATTCGGTGGCGGCCGTGGTGGTGGCGGCGGTTTCGGCGGGGGTCGCGGCGGCGGGGGATTCGGTGGTCCAGGCGGCCAGCGCCGGCGGCCGGGCGGCAATGGCGGATTCATCGGCAATCGCGCGAATCGCGGGCGCCAGGGCATACATGGCAATGTCTCGTTCCAATGGCAGGGCGCGGATACCGATGCCAAGCAATTCTCGTTGAGCGGCCAGCCGGTGCCACAGCCGGATTTCAACAACTACCGCTGGAGCGCGGTGCTGGGTGGGCCCTTGCGCATTCCGCACTTGTTGAAAGGCGACTCCACTTTCTTCACCCTGAGTTACTTCGGCACGCGCGGCCAAAGCGCGTTTTACAACGTGGGAACTGTTCCCACGGCTGCCGAACGAATGGGCGATTTTTCGCAGACCTCCATCAATGGCGTGGTTCCAACCATATACAATCCTTCCACCGGCGCCCCGTTTGCCGGGAACATAATCCCCAGCAGCCTGATTAACCCGGCGTCGGCGGGCTTGCTGCAGTACATCCCATTGCCCAACTTGCCTGGAACGGTTCAGAATTTCGATTTCGTCACTGCGGTTCCCGCGGATACCGATAATGTCAGCCTGCGATTGAACCAAAACCTTGGCAAGAACGATCGGCTGGCGTTGAACGAAAGTTTCCAGCGGCGCAAGAGCGATACCGCGCAGCTCTTCGGATTCCTGGATCCGGGCAGCGGTTTCGGCGACAACACCAATCTGAGCTGGACCCATAACGTCGGCTCCAACGCCGTTAACACGGCGCAACTCACATTCAATCGCAATCGCACCACTCAGGATTCTTATTTCTCATTCGGAACCAACGTCGCTGCTGAACTCGGCATCCAGGGGACGTCGCAGGAGCCCGTCAACTACGGCCCACCCACGCTTTCCTTCACCAACTTCGCCAGCCTCACCGACGCTCTTCCATCGCACTCGGTGGTGCAAAGCCTGGCGGAGGGCGACTCCTACAGCTGGGTAAAGAAAAATCACACCATGACCTTCGGTGGCGATTTCAAGCGGCAGGATCGCAACACTACTACCGATCAAAACGCGCGCGGTACGTTCCAGTTCAGCGGTATCGCAACCAGCGCCTTCAATTCGAGCGGCCAGCCGTTACCCAACACCGGCTTGGATTTGGCGGACTTTCTGTTGGGCCTGCCACAATCCAGCTCGGTTCAATTCGGAGGCGCGAGCGACTATTTTCGCCAGAACGCCTGGGACGCGTACGCCAACGACGATTGGCGCGTGAATCCGAATCTGACGCTGATGTTCGGCCTGCGCTACGAATATTATTCGCCGCTCTCTGAGAAATACGGACATCTGGTGAATCTCGACATCGCGCCCGGTTTTACGGGCGTCGCTCCGGTTTTGCCCGGCGCCGCCGGCCCTTACTCGGGCGCATTTCCGAACAGCCTGATCCAACCCGATCGCCACGATTTTGCTCCTCGCGGCGGGCTGGCGTGGAAGCCGAGTTCGAAGCATTCCACGGTGGTGCGCCTGGGCTACGGCATTTACTACAATCCAACCGCGCTCAATCGTCTGGCCACCGAGCTTTCCGAACAGCCGCCTTTCGCCGAAACGCAGACCTTGACTACCAGCACCGCCAATGTGCTGACGCTGCAAAATGGATTGGCCACGGCCCCGACGACAGCCACCGTGTTGAATACCTACGCGGTCCAAAAGAATTACCAGGTCGGGTATGCGCAAAGCTGGAATGTGAGCGTGCAACAGAACTTGAGCCGCTCGTTTTTCATTGAATTGAGCTACGTGGGAACCAAAGGCACGGACTTGGATACCGAAACCGTGCCGAATCGCGCCGTGCCTGGATCGTCGCCGCTGACCTCGCAGCAGATTCTGCCAATCGCCAATGCGCAGCAATTCATCTACGACAGTTCCTGGGGCAATTCGATTTATCATGCCGGACAAGCCCGGCTGATGCGGCGTTTCGCGCGGAATATGTCGTTCAATATCATCTATACATATTCGAAATCGATTGACGACAGTTCCACGTTTGGCGGCGTAGGGAACGTGGTGGCGCAAAACGCATTCGACTTGAGCGCCGAACGCGGGCTTTCCAGTTTTGACCGCCGGCATGTTCTGAATCTGAACTATGTTCTCAGCACCCCCACGCAGGCCAGTTGGTGGAAGCGCAATTGGACGCTTAGTGGATCGGCGCTTCTCGAAAGCGGTACGCCGCTCACCGCGCGGATTCTGGGCAATCAATCGAATGTTGCGGGCACCGGAGTGGTGGGCAGCGGGCGCGCGCAGGCCACCGGCTTGCCTGTGGAAGCTGGGAGCGGCTACTTTAATCTGGATGCTTTCACCGCTCCTCTTCCCGGCGAGTTGGGCGATGCGGGACGCAACACCATTCCGGGACCGTGGTCCTGGGCGCTCAACACCGCATTTGGCCGATACTTCACTATTGGCGGCGAGGGCAGCCGCAAACGCATTGAGCTGCGGCTGGAAACCAACAACACCTTAAATCATGTAAACATCACCAACGTGAACACGGTGGTGGGTTCCGCGCAATATGGATTGCCCACCACGGCAGGGGCGATGCGAACCGCCGACATCAATATCAGGTTCCGTTTTTAGGAGACCACTGCCATGTCCAGTCACCCACTCAGGATGCTTTCGGCGGCGGTTGTCTCGGTGGCGCTGCTGGCGCAAGACCAACCCTCCCCAACCTTTAAGACCAACACCAACCTGGTCATCGTGAACGTTGCCGTGAAAGACAAAAGCGGCAAAGCGATAGAAGATCTGAAGAAAGATCAGTTTACTCTGCTCGAAGACGGCAAGCCGCAGCAGATTTCGGTGTTTGAGCTGCAACATCTGAACGGAGAAACGCTACCCACCATTGAGGCGCCCGCGCCAACGCTCAAGACCCGTGGAGCCGAAAGCAAACCCGCTCCCGCAGCCGCGCCGGCGCCACCCGTGAAGGCGGACGACCTTAAGGATCGCCGCCTGATCGCGATGTTCTTCGATCTTTCGTCCATGCAGCCGGCTGAACAGATTCGCGCGCGCGATGCGGCAGTCAAGTTTATCGACACGCAGATGACCTCGTCCGACACGGTGTCCATCATGACGCTGACCAATGAGCTGCGCGTAGTGCAGGAATTCACCAACGATCGGGAAACGCTGGTGACCGCCATTCAAGGGCTGCGCGTGGGCGATTCCAGCGAACTGGCGGGGCTGGCCGCAACCGGCGCCGATTCCACCGACGATAGCGGCGAGTTTACCGCCGACGACACCGAGTTCAATATTTTCAATACCGATCGCAAGCTGAGCGCGCTGGAAGACGCAACGCGTAAGCTGGCGCCGTACCCGGAAAAGAAAGCGCTGGTCTATTTTTCTAGCGGCATCGGCAAAACCGGCGTGGATAATCAATCGCAGATCCGCGCCACGGTAAATGCCGCCGTCCGCGCGAATGTGTCGTTCTATCCGATCGACGCGCGCGGCCTGGTGGCCATGGCTCCGGCCGGAGACGCCACGCAGGCATCGCCCAAGGGCACCGGAGTGTTTACGGGCGCCGCGCAGACCAGCGCGCGCAGTTCGTTTCACGATACCCAGGACACCATCTACACGCTCGCAGCCGACACCGGCGGAAAAGCGCTGCTCGATAGTAACGACCTGACACTGGGTATCAAGGCGGTGCAAACCGACATCAGCAGCTACTACGTTCTCGGCTACTACAGTGCGAACCCTGCGCAGGACGGCAAATATCGGCACGTAACCGTGAAAATAGCGTCTCTCGCGGAATCGGCGAAGATCGATTACCGCCGCGGCTATTACGCCGGCAAGGTCTGGGGCAAGATGAATTCGAGCGACAAAGAGCGGCAGCTGGAGGACGCGCTCACGCTGGACGATCCGTTCACCGATCTGCCGCTGGCGCTGGAGGTGGATTACTTCCAGACGGGGCGTGACAAATACTTCGTGCCAATCACCGTTCGGCTGGCTGGTTCGGCGCTGGATCTTTCCCCGAAATCGACCACCGACCTGGATTTCATTGGCCAGATTCGCGATCCGCGTGGAAAAATGCTGGGCGGGATTCGCGACGAAATCAAGCTGAAGCTCACCGAGCAGAACGCCGCACAATTGGGGCAGCGGCACGTTGAATACGACACGGGCGTCACGCTTCCGCCCGGCGACTATAACCTCCGATTCCTGGCGCGCGAAAATCAAAACGGCAAAATGGGGACCTTCGAAATGAAGTTCACCGTTCCGGATTTGAGCAAACAATCGTCCGCGGTGCGCATGAGT
>DATHNM010000347.1:0-9769 GCA_035486095.1 Bryobacteraceae bacterium | reverse complement strand
GATAGCGGTTCGTATTATGTCCTTGCCCAGCTTGCCGTTAGCCGGTGTCTCTTTTACCAGAATGACTGCGGCGGTGTGTACCGTACTCGCGATTCTGTTGGCGCTGATTGCGCTGTTACGTCTCGGCTCCCTCACCGCCCTTGCCCTGGGTGCTATAGCGCTCCTGGGGGTGGTGATCATCCGGCTTACGTTGAGGCTGCGCGTGCAAAGCGAACTCCTGCGAACCATGGAACGAAGCCAGGCTCAGCAGAGCCAGCACGAGCAACTTGACCAAGGGGAGGAAGAAGACCTGCGGCGGCAAAAGGAAATCCTGCAAACCATCTTCGATCACATTCCGTTGATGATCAATTTCGTCGACGCCAATGACCAGCTCAAGCTGGTGAACCGGGAGTGGGAACGGACGCTGGGTTGGTCGCTCGAAGAAATACGCAGCCGGAACATCGATATCGTCGAAGAGAATTATCCGGACGTCGAGTACCGCAAAATGGTTCGGGAATTCATCGCCAATTCCAACGCGGAATGGGCCGATTTCAAGACCACCGTGCGAGACGGACGTGTCATCGACATCTCATGGGCCATGCTCCATCTTTCAGACGGCACGGGCATCGGCATCGGGCAGGATGTCACCCAGCGCAAGCGCGCGCAAGAGGCGCTGCGCGAGAGCGAAGAGCGCTTCCGCCAACTGGCCGAAAACATACATGATCTGTTTTGGATCAAGACGCCGGACTTCAAGCGGGTGCTGTACCTGAGCCCCATCTATAAGAGCATGAGCGGGCAGTCTCCCGAAGACCGCTACCGGGATGAAGACTCGCGGCCGTTTCTAAACCGTATTATTCCCGAAGACCGGCCACGGATGGCGGAGATTATCCAGCGGGGAGCGGAAGAAAAGTTTGATGTCGAGTTCCGGATCGTCCATCCCGATGGATCGGTGCACTGGATACGGGACCGCGGCTTCCCCATCCGGAATCAGTCCGGACAGGTCTATCGCATCGCCGGCATCGCCACCGACATAACGGAGCGCAAACTGGCCGAAGAAGCGTTACGCCAAAGCGAGGAACGGTTTCGCCAGCTGGCTGACAACATCAATGAGGTTTTCTGGCTGAGGTCGCCCGATTTCAAACAGCTGCTGTATGTCAGCCCCATGTATGAAAAGGTGTGCGGCAGAACCTGTGAGAGCCTCTATGCCGCGGGCCCGGAACTGGTGGTGCATCCAGAAGACCGCCCCTGGGTGACTGAAGCCGTGCAAAAGGGCGCGGGCACCGGGTTTGAAATCGAATATCGCATTATCACCAAGGATGGCGAAGTCCGCTGGATACGAGACCGTGGTTTTCCCATTCGCAATGAAGCCGGGCAAATCCATCGCATGGGCGGCGTAGCCGAAGACATTACAGACCGCAAGCTAGCCGAAGACCGCCTGAAAGCCAGCAGCGAGCAACTGCGCGCCCTGTCCGGCAGCCTTCAATCGGCGCGCGAAGAAGAGGCGACCCGGATTGCGCGCCAGATCCACGACGATATGGGCGGGCTTCTAACAGGACTGCGCTGGGAACTGGAGGCGCTGGACAAGATGATGGACCAACCGGCCGATCCAGGCCAGTTGAAGACCATGCGGAATAAATTAGCGAGCATGGTGGGCCTGACCGATGCCACCATCGATGTGGTGCGCCGGATCGCCTCCGAACTGCGCCCCAGCATCCTGGACGATCTGGGCTTGATGGAAGCGCTGGAATGGCAGACCCAACAGTTCCAGGCGCGAACCGGAATTGAGTGCCGTTGTTACAGTTCCCTGGCCGGCATTCAGCTGGCGGATCAACAATCCACGGCGGTGTTCCGCATCGTCCAGGAAGCCCTGACGAACATCCTGCGCCATGCCCGAGCCACGCGCGTCGGTGTCGCCACGAGCGAGGAGGACGGAGCCCTGGTTCTGGCGGTGACGGACAATGGCCGCGGAATCACGGAAGCTGAGAAGCTGAGCAGAAACTCCCTGGGGCTGCTCGGAATGCAGGAGCGCGCCCACCTGATTGGCGGCCGGGTGGACATCCACGGCGTGGACGGGGTGGGCACCACGCTTTACATTCGTGTGCCCCTGGGCCGAGCCAGGCAGGCGGTAGCCGGCTGATGCGAAAAGTTCTCATCGTCGACGATCACGAAGTGGTTCGGGACGGGGTAAAAAGACTGTTGGACGAGCAGCCCGGGCATTTTTCCTGTGGGGAAGCCGGTACCCCGGATGAGGCGCTTCGTATGGCGACGGCTGGGGAGTGGGACGCCGTGGTGCTGGATCTGTCCTTCGCCGGCAAGAGCGGCCTGGAAGTTCTCAAGGAGCTAAAGCATATTCGCCCGCGCCTGCCCGTGCTGGTGCTGACCATGCACTCGGAAGAGCAATATGCCCGCCGCGCGTTCAAAGCGGGCGCGGCCGGATTTATCACCAAAGACAGCCCGCGCGCTGAACTTTCCAAAGCCATTCATAAGGTGATGGAAGGCGGGAAGTATCTGAGCCCGGCGTTGGCCGAGAAACTGATTGTCGATTTGGAGCGCGGCGTCGATCGGCCGCCGGACGAAACCCTCTCCGATCGCGAGTTCCAGGTGATGCGCCTGATCGCTTCCGGTAAGACGCTCAGTGAAATTGCCGAAGTATTGTCCCTGAGCGACAAAACCATCAGCACTTACCGCGCGCGCCTGATGGAGAAAATGGGGATGCGGACCAATGCCGAACTCACCCATTACGCCATACAGAACAAGCTTGTGGATTGAAACATCAGCAGCGCCATCGGAAATGGACCTACGGTCGTGTAGTCCTGTTTCGGACAGGAAAATCAAAGGCCTCCTGATAGTCATCGCCCTGCCACGCACCTAAACTGGAATAACAGATGAACAGGCAGGCAGAACCAGCGCCTCAGTCGCCGGGGAACGGCTTGGGCACCTCCAACCTGGGCTCACCCATGACGTCGGTGCACCTGCGCTTGCAACAGCTGCGGTACGAACGTTATTTAGTGGAAAGAGCCATCACTGCCTTGACGGAGCTCTCTCGTGCGCGACAGTCGCGAGACAGGCGCGCTGCCCGGAACCGGTCTCTTTCTCACCTGCACGGTTCAGAACCGCAACCGTAGCAGGCGAGCTATCATAACAAAGGTAGTTCCCCGTTCGTCTCAGTACGCCCCGTCAGCGCAAGTCGCCCCGTTGGCAAAAGCTTCGGCAGTCCCACTAATGCTATTTTGAAAGTGACCCGAATTCAAACACATGCTTGCAACTAAACTCGTAACCAGCGAGGACCCCAATACCCAAGAGACCGGTGAGTGGCTGGAAGCCCTGGACGGCGTAGTAGAGGAGGGGGGGGCCGAACGTGCAGCCTACCTGCTCGCCCGCCTTACCGAGCGCGCCGCTCTCTATGGAGTTCAGACGCCCAACGGCCTGAACACCCCCTACATCAATACCATTCCGGTGGACGAAGAGGTGCCTTACCCAGGCGACCGGGCCATTGAGCGGCGCATCAAGAGCCTCATCCGCTGGAACGCCATGGCCATGGTGGTGCGTGCCAACAAGCACGACAGCGGCATCGGCGGCCATATCTCTACCTACGCGTCGCTGGCCACGCTGGCCGAAGTGGGCCACAACCATTTCTTCCACGGACGCCACGGCGATCAACCCGGCGATTTTGTCTACTTCCAGGGCCACGCCTCGCCCGGCGAGTATGCCCGGGCGTTCCTGGAAGGCCGTTTGACCGACAAGCATCTGGAAAACTTCCGCCACGAATTGCGCGAGCATCCGGGGCTTTCTTCCTACCCGCACCCCTGGCTGATGCCGGATTTCTGGCAGTTCCCCACGGTCTCCATGGGGATTGGCCCCATCAATGCCATCTACCAGGCGCGTTTTATGCGCTACCTGGAGAATCGCGGCATCATTCCCGTGACGCCTCGTAAAATCTGGGCCTTCCTGGGCGACGGTGAAACCGACGAGCCCGAATCGTTGGGCGCCATCGCACTGGCATCGCGCGAAAGATTAGACAACCTTATTTTCGTCGTCAACTGCAATCTGCAGCGTTTGGACGGGCCGGTTCGAGGCAACGGACAGATCATCACCGAGCTGGAAACCCATTTCCGCGGCGCTGGATGGAATGTCCTGAAAGTGGTGTGGGGCAGCAGCTGGGACGATTTGCTGGCGCGCGACACCACCGGGCTGCTGATCAAGCGCATGAACGAATGCGTGGACGGCGAGTATCAGAATTTCAAGGCCAAAGGCGGCGCTTACACGCGCAAGGAGTTTTTCGGCAAGTATCCCGAGCTGCTGAAGCTGGTGGAGCATTTGTCGGACGAGGAAGTGGGCGCTTTGCGGCGCGGCGGGCACGATCCGCTAAAGGTCTACAACGCCTACAAGCGGGCCATGGACAACACCGGCTCGCCCACGGTTATCCTGGCCAAGACCATCAAGGGTTACGGGCTGGGTGAAGCGGGCGAAGGCCGTAACGTCACGCATCAGCAGAAGAAGCTGAACGAAGACGAGATGCTGTATTTCCGCCGGCGCTTCGACATTCCTATTTCCGAAGAGACGGTGCACACAGCCTCGTTCTACCGGCCGCCCGAAGACAGCCCCGAGATCCGTTATATCCAGCAGAGAAGGGAAGCGCTGGGCGGCAGTTTGCCGGCGCGCTCGGCTGCCCGGATCAACATCGAGGTGCCGCCGCTCGAAACTTTCGCCGAATCGTTGGCCGGTTCGCAAGGCCGCGAAGTCTCCACCACCATGGCGTTCGTGCGCGTTCTCACGCTGCTGCTGAAGGACAAAAATCTAAGCCAGTACATTGTCCCCATCATTCCGGACGAAGCGCGGACGTTCGGCATGGAATCGCTGTTCCGGCAATACGGCATCTACGCCAGCCGCGGCCAGCTTTATAAGCCGGTGGATAGCGAGAATTTCCTGTTTTACAAGGAAGCCAAGAACGGCCAGATCCTGGAAGAAGGCATCAACGAAGCCGGATCCATGGCGTCGTTCACCGCTGCGGGAACGTCCTACGCCAACTACGGCGTGCCGATGATCCCGTTCTTTACCTACTATTCGATGTTCGGCTTCCAGCGCATCGGCGATTTGATTTGGGCTTTTGCCGATTCGCGCGGCAAGGGCTTCCTGATGGGTGGAACCGCGGGCCGGACCACGTTATCCGGTGAAGGGCTGCAACACCAGGACGGCCACAGTCTGGTGCTGGCCAGCACCGTCCCCACCTGCCGCAGTTACGATCCCGCTTACGCCTATGAAATCGCGGTGATCATCCAGGACGGCATCCGGCGCATGTATCAGGAAATGGAAGACCGCTTCTATTACCTGACCATCTACAACGAAAACTACGCCCAACCCGCGATGCCCGAAGGCATAGCGGATGGAATCCTGCGCGGCATGTATCGCTTCAAGACCGCCGAAAATGGAGCTCCACAAGCCCAGCTTTTTGGAAGCGGGCCCATTTTGAACGAAGCTCTGCGGGCGCAGCAAATCCTGGCCGAGAAGTATCAGGTTGCAACGGATGTGTGGAGCATTACCAGCTATAACGAACTGCGCCGCGACGCCTTGGAAGTGGAGCGCTGGAACCGGCTGCATCCCACCGAGCCGGAACGCACGCCCTACCTGCTCGAAACCCTCAAGGACGTGGCAGGGCCGATCATCGCGTCCACCGATTATATGAAGGTGGTGGCCGATCAAATCGCGCCGTGGCTGCCGGGCCGCCTGGTTACTCTGGGCACAGACGGGTTCGGACGCAGCGAAAATCGCGAATACCTGCGGAAGCATTTCGAGAACGGCGCCGAATCCATTGTGGCGGCTACGCTTGCGCGCTTAGCCCGCGACGGCAAGTTCGACAAGCAGCGCGCGAAAGCCGCCATCGTTGAACTGGGAATCAATCCCGAGACTCCCGATCCTGTGACGAAGTAAAGTTCCAGAATGCTTTACCTCTCTGAAGAGGACGTCCAGGCATTCCTGCCGATGCGCGAAGCTATCGGCCTCATGCGCAGCGCTTTTGAAGCGCTGGCTCAGGGACGGGCAATCAATCAAGCCCGGCGGCGATTGATCCTCGATACCGGCGCCGTATTAAACAGCATGGCCGGTTCGTACGGGGCATACTTTGGGACCAAGTTCTACTCCACTCATCCCAAGTACGGCGTACATTTTTACTTCGTCCTTTTCGACGCAAAGACAGCCGAGCCGCTGGCCTGGATGGCGGCGAATCATTTGGGCCAAATCCGCACCGGCGCGGCCAGTGGATACGCCACGGACCTGCTGGCAAATCCCGAAGCGGAGACGCTCGGCATAATTGGCTCAGGTTTTCAGGCACGAACCCAGGTGGAAGCGATACGCGCGGTCCGGCCCATCAAAACCGTGCGCGTCTGGAGCCGGGACCCGCAAAAGCGCCAGAAGTTCGCGGACGAATGTTCCGCGCGAGCAGTGGATTCAGCGGAAGAAGCGGTTCGCGGCGCTCAAATCGTAATCACGGCCACTAATGCGCAAGAACCGGTTCTGGAGGATGCCTGGATCGCCCCTGGAACCATGATCAACGCCATGGGAGCAAACGCGGCTAAGCGGCGCGAACTGCCGGACGCCCTGGTTCGCCGGGCCGCTTTGATCGCCGTCGATTCACTGGAGCAAGCCAGGCTGGAGGCAGGCGACATGATCCTTGCCGATAGCTGGAAAAATGTCGTCGAACTGCAGACTCTCCAACGGCACTTCCAGCCGGATCAAATCACAATTTTCAAATCGCTTGGAATTTGCGTGGAAGACGTGGCTGCGGGAGCTTTTGTCTATGAACAGGCCTTGGCGGCCCGGGAAGCTACTCCTGAACGGTTTGCTGATCCGAATCGCGCCACGCACTGATCTTCAAACGGCGGCAAACCCAGCACAGGCCTTCCGCTGAATTCGGTGCGCAATCCGCGCCACAAACCGTACACTTGTCCAGCCGCTTCATCTGGTCGGCCATTACCGAACGCTTGGCCTCGTCCAGAAGCTTCTGGTCAATCACCGGAGTTTCAGGCACGGGATCTGCCGCAGGCGGTTTCAGGTGCCCCGTTTGTTTTCGTTTCATTAACTGAGACTACAGTAGCATGTCTCCCAGATGGGAGCATGTCTCCGAGATGAGAGCATTTTCCCAGTTATGCCGCCCGGTCCATACGCATGATGTAAGCCGGATCCAGTGCCGCCGAGCAGCGCGAGCATTTTTGACCAGGTTTCACTTTAGCGCTCTTGCCTGTCGAAACCACGATCCCTTCCACGGTATGCGTGCAGATGGGACAGTAAACAAACGCCTTGGTCTCGAAATGGGGTACCGGCTGCTGCGCTTGAGAGCGAGTCTGAATGTTCATGTCTTCCCCTTCCTCACTGCATATGACGCAAGTGATGGGCCAAAAGATCGAAAAATTTATGCGGCGAAGAGAGCTAAACTAAAAGCGTTTGTTCTCTATGAAGACAGCGTTCATTTTCCCCGGGCAAGGTTCGCAGTATGTCGGAATGGGCAAGACCCTTGCGGAAAAATTTGCATCGGCCCGCTCGATTTTCGATGAGGCTGACCAGGCGCTGGGATTTTCGCTATCCCAGCTTTGCTTCGAAGGCCCAGCCGAGGCTCTGCAGCTTACCGAGAATATGCAGCCGGCCCTGCTCACCGTTTCCGTGGCGGCTGCGCGTGTGTTGGACGAGCAGAATGTGCGGCCCGATTTTGTCGCCGGCCACAGCCTGGGCGAATACAGCGCCCTGGTGGTCGCAAAGTCGCTCGCTTTTTCGGATGCCGTGCGGCTGGTACGCGAACGCGGCCAGTATATGCAGCAGGCCGTGCCGGTGGGCGTGGGCGCCATGGCTGCCTTGTTGAGGCTTCCCCTGGGCGCGCTCGATTCCATCCTTAAAGAAGCGTCCCAGGGCGAGGTGGTCACCGCCGCGAATTACAATTCTCCGGACCAGATAGTGATTGCGGGCAACGCCGGCGCCGTAGCCCGGGCCGTGGAACTGGCCAAAGCCGCCGGCTGCAGGCGAGCGCTGATGCTTCCAGTGAGTGCGCCGTTCCATTGCCCGTTAATGGAGCCCGCGCAGCAGCGCCTGAAGCCGGACCTGGATTCCACCGAGTTTCACGATCTGGCCGTGCCACTGGTAAACGGCTGGCAAGCGCGAGTGGTGCATACCGGATCCGAGGCTCGCGAAGGGTTGTATCACCAAGTGCCCAGCCCGGTACGTTGGATCGAAGTGATCCAACAGCTGTCTTCATTGGGCGCCGGGCGCTTTATCGAGGTGGGCGCCGGCGGCGTGCTTACCGGCTTGCTCAGAAATATCGGTACGGGCTTGGAAGGTTCGAAATTTGGTGAAGTACACGACCTGGAGAAAGTACATGCGGCAATTGCATAACGGAATTTTGGTTCTCGCGGCGGCATCGATATTTTGCCTTTCTAGCTGTAAACCGACCGCGGCGCCGGCTCCCAAGCCGGATCTCGCCAGCCTGACCGACGATTTCGTCTATGGCTCACTCGCGCTCTCGCCGGTTTCGGCGACGTCCGCTGGCTATCATGCGCATAAGGGCGTGAATCTGGATGAGCAGATTGACGACTATAGCGCGGCAGGCTTAGACCAACAGCATAAATTCTATTCGGATTTTCACAATCGTCTGGCTGCCATCCCGCAAGACTCGCTTTCGGCCGAAGACCGCGCCGATTACCAGATCATCGATAACCAGGTAAACCTGTCGCTGCTGGAACTCGACAAGATTCAGAGTTACCGGCACAATCCGACCGAGTATGTGGAATTGGTTGGCAACGCGCTTTTCAATCCTTTTGTGCTGGAATACGCGCCTGTTGAGCAACGTTATCGCGCGATCATCCAGCGGCTCCAGAAGATCCCGGCGCTGATGCAGCAAGGCCAGGCGAACCTGATGGATGCGCCGGAAATCTGGAATCGCGTGGCGCGCGAAGAGAATGAAGGCAATCTTGAATTGATCGATAAGACTCTCCGCGCCAAGGCGCCGGATGCCTTGAAGACGGATTACGATCGCGCTGCCGGGCCGGCCTTGGACGCTCTGCGCGGGTTCACGAAGTTTTTGAAGGACGATCTGTCGAAGAAGACCAGCGATTGGCGCCTGGGCAAAGAGAAATACGATCCCAAGTTCGCCTATACGCTGGTGTCTGGAAAGAAACCCGAGCAAGTGCTGGCCGAAGCCGAAGCCGCGCTGAAGGACGTACGCGAACAGATGGCCAAGCTGGCGGCGCCACTCACCGTGAAGGCCGCGCTGGATAAAATCGCGCTGCAACATACCACGCCCGCTGGATTTATGGATGAGGCTAAGAAAGATCTGGAGGAAGCCACCAATTTCGTGCGCGAGAAGCACCTGCTCACATTGGCGGCGACCACTAATTTGCAGGTGATCCCCACTCCCGAGTTCATGCGCGGCATTTATTCGGTGGCGGGCTTCAACCAGGCGCCGGCGCTGGAACCGCAGTTGGGCGCGTTTTATTGGGTGACGCCGATCCCCGCCAATTGGCCCAAGGCGCGCGTGGAATCGAAGCTGCGCGAATACAATCGCTATGGCTTGATGCAGATCACCATCCATGAGGCCATGCCCGGCCATTACGTGCAGTTCCAGTTCGCCAATGCGTTGGAGCCCAAAACACGCCGCGTGCTGCGCAGTATCTATGGAAACGGACCCTATGTGGAAGGCTGGGCTCTGTACACGCAACAGATGATGTCGGACGAAGGCTTCATGAACAACAGCGCGGAACTGCGCTTGAGCATGATGAAGCAGCTGCTGCGTTCAATCGCCAACGCAATT
>DATHNM010000346.1:0-8341 GCA_035486095.1 Bryobacteraceae bacterium | reverse complement strand
AGCGGAGAGGTGCGAATGGGGCTGCTAAACCACTGTTCCGGAATCGGCAACGTGCTCTGGTCAATTTCCTTCCAGGTTTCGCCACTTAGTTTGCGTTGATCGATGCGCGCCACCTTGTCCTCGATGCGCACACGCAGATCTTGCGTTTCAAATGTCACATTGTCCATACCTTATTGTGACACGGACCCGGGGCTGGTGGTAATGGTATCTTTTTCAGGGCGCCGGCTCGATTCGCAGCAACGCGCCGTCTTCTTCCTCCGTCAGAACATAAAGGTATCCGTCGGGCCCCTGCCGCACGTCGCGAATGCGTTGGTGCAGTTCGGTCAGTAAAGACTCGCGGCGCAATTCCTCCATCTTGGCATTGAACACCACGCGGTCCAGCCGGCCGGTACCTGGGATCTCGCCCTGCCGCATGCCACCCACGAAAATGTTGCCCTTCCAGGCCGGGAGTTTATCGCCCGAGTAGAACGTCATGCCCGACAAGGCAATGGACGGGATCCAAACCACCAGCGGCGGCTCGAAACCCTCGCGGGTTGGAACGTCGGAAATACGCGGGCCATCGTAGGCGCGGCCATAGCTCAAAACGGGCCAGCCGTAATTGCGGCCGGGCAAAATCAGGTTGATCTCGTCGCCTCCGTTGGGTCCGTTTTCGTTGGAGTACACCGCACCCGATTCCGGATGAATCGCCAGGCCCAGTTGATCGCGATGGCCAAGACTATAGACCTCGGGCTTGTATCCTGCGCGGCCGATGAATGGGTTATCGGCCGGGATGGAACCGTCGTCTTTCAGGTGCAGCACCTTGCCGTAATCGCTGTTTGGATCCTGTGCCAGATTGCCGGTAGCGGCGCCGGTGGTCATGAAAACGGTTCCGTCGCGGGCGAAGGCGATGCGGGATCCGCCCAGCACCGTGCTCCATTCCGAGACGAACAGATCGTGGACATCGCTGAGCCCGGCGCCATCCAGCCGCCCCCGTGCCAGCGTGGTGGCGCTGCTCTTGCCGTCTTCACCCGGCTTGCTGTAAGTGAAAAAGACCAGCTTATTCTCGGCGAACCGGGGGTGCAGCGCGATGTCAAACAGCCCGGCATTGCGAACCGCATACACCTTGGGCAGTCCGGTAAGCGGTTGCGGATCCAGCACGCCGTCGCGAATCATGCGGAGCCGCCCGGCGCGCTCGGTAATCAGCATGTTGCCGCCGGGGAGGAACGCCAGGCTCCAGGGGTGCGATAGGCCCTTGGTCACTACCACCACCCGGATCTTATGCTGTTCAGCGGTATCGAAGACGAAGGGTCCGTCGCCCAGCGCGACATGCGGCAGTCCGACGGGCGGAGGCGCGGGACGTTGCTGCTGCGCCGGAAGCGGGGACACGGCGAGCACCGTCAGCAGGACCGTGGTCCAAACACTAATGTGCAATTTGAGCCAATTCATCGCGAGTAGCTCCCAGTGTATCGTTTTTGGGCTGGAGAACATTTGCCGATAATTCCAACCATCCAGGAAGAGGGTGCTCGGACCTAATGGACGTCCCTTAGAGAGTAAGGCATGATACTGTTTCTAACCTTGACACTGTTCCTTCACATGAATTATCCTTAGCCTTCGCCATTGAGACTAGAGCTAGTACTCTAGTTGGTACTCTCCGGCCTACGGCCCGCCCGCGTCTCTGTAGAATCTTGCGGGCCGTGCCGATTCAATATAAGGAGATCCATGCCACATCAGCCTTACTTTGTGGTTGTACTCGCGCACTCGCTGCATGGGCGGCTGCGCCGCATTCATATTCCCCACAAAGTGATTTACGCTGGTTTCGTGTTTTCGGCGCTGTCTTTCGTGATTATGATGGCCTTTCTTTCCAGCTACTTACGAATGAGCTGGAAGGTGGCCCACTACAATTCCCTGCGCCAGGAAGTGGACTCGCTGCGAACCAAGTATCAGGAACTGCAGCGCGTCACCAACCAGAAAAACGAGCAGTTGGCTACCCTGGAGAACTTCGCCGGCGAAGTGTCGGTGGCATATGGGCTGAAACGCAGACCGGGAACTTCCAGCGACGTTGTGAACACAGCAAATTTGGCTCCTACTTTCCGGGAATCGCTAAGCCAGTACAATTTTCTGCAAACATCTACCATTTCTGCCCTGTATCACAATTACCCGCGGCAGTATCAACTGCATGTCCGCCCGAGCCTGTGGCCGGTGGAAGGCCGGCTGATGAGTCCGTTCGGCGGGCGTACTGACCCCTTCTCCGGTGAAGGCGCCATTCACACCGGCGTCGATCTGGAAGCGGCCATGGGGACGCCGGTCCGCTCGGCGGCCGACGGAATCGTGGTACATGCCGATTGGGAAGGCGGCTACGGCCGGCTGATTATTATCGATCACGGCAATGGAGTCCAGACTTACTACGGCCATTTATCGACGTTTGGCGTGGTGCCTGGCCAGGAAGTCCGGCGCGGCGACGTGATTGCGCGTTCGGGCGCCAGCGGCCGCGTTACTTCACCGCATCTGCATTACGAAGTTCGGATGGGCGGGACTCCCGTGAATCCCTATCCGTACATGGCGAAGTCGATTGCAGTGGGCGCAGGCCGCGCGCAAAAAGACCTGCCGTTCGATTAATTTCGCTGTTGCGGGGAAACCTTAGATCTTCGGTGGAGCGGATCCGGCGCCGCTCTGCTCCAAACCAACGGCGCCGATTCCATTTCAATTACCAGTTATTGCGCTGCCCAGGTACAAGCAAAGCTGGTCTTGTCCTTGGTTAACGCCGAGCAGTCTGATGTCTGAGGACTGCTGGTGGTACCGAATTTATTGATTTCTATGACGTTGACGGCCGGAAAATTGCCAATTGCCGCAGTGGTCGATTGATCGCTGGCCCAATTGGTGGCGCTGACGCCGCTGGCGTCTTTGCCGAATATAATCGTGCCGAAATTCGACAGCGGCAGTATTCCGCCTCCCAGAGTGCAGCAAGGCGCCTCGGCAATCCATTCGGCCGAAGACCGGACGGCGCCAGTTACCGCGCCACTCGTGGTGAAGGTTTTCCCCGTGGTTTCATCGGTTATCTGAACGATGAATCGTTGGGAAGTGGCGTTGTAATCCACCAGCGCCGAGATAGAATCGCCAGGCTGGATTGTCAGGCTCTGGATTTGAACGGATGCGCGAGGATAAAACTCATACCAGGCGTAATACACCGGGGTGGCTCCAACGCAGTCCGAATCGGTCCCCGTTTGCTCCACGGTGCTCGAGTTATACCCATCCAAGCCTACCCAGAAAGCCGCGTATTGGTCCCGGCGCACGCCGGTGCAATTGGCTACCGGCACCACCCAGGAGCCTTTGGCCCAGGTAAATGACGAGCCCAGAACGGCATAGCCGCTCCAGTTTGAACTAGTGGAAGTGCCGTCACCGCGATCTAACAGATCCCGAATCGGCCCGAATTGCCGCGGCACTATTTTCACGGCCTGCCCGAAGACAGGCAAAAAGACAAAAGCTCCCAGTAACCCCAACCGTACATAACGCATTTTGATCGTCCTCCGAATGACGATGAGATCGATTATACCGTTGTCAACCTCACACAATGCAACTCGGAGATGATTTTTTGCCCGGAGCTAGTTCTGATCGGGCGTCTGCAGCAATGGATTGAACCAGGCCCGGTCCCGCACGTGCGTCCGCGATTTAATGCGCCATCCCATGGCGGTTTTGACGTAAACGTCTTCGTAGCCGCCATGCCGTTCGATGCTGCCGGGGCCTTTGATGCCCATCTGCAGCAGATAGATCCTGCCGCTGGCGCCTTCAGGCGTCGGGGTAATCAACTGATTCGTCATAATGTGGGTCCAGCCCGTCCAGACCATCGGCGTCTTGCAGCCGCGCGATCCGCCGCCGATCAGTGTGGCCAGCGCTTCCCGGCCCTTAGCCAGCACCCGGCCACCCTGTTTGAAACCCTCATCGGTGTTCTTGTCGATAAAAACGCCATCGGGGGTGAACACGTCCGCGTAGTCGTAACCGTTGTTCGAACAAGTGTCGATGCCATAGGCGTAGCGGTTCGTCAGCTGCATGATCTGGTCGTAATCGAGCGCGCTCAACGCTGGTTCCTTGGCTGAGACCACCTGAGTCTTGTGCTCCATCCACATGGTCACCCACGTGCCAAGGCACGCGCCGCAGGCCATGGCCGTCAGGAATTTCCATTTCAACATGCTGGGTCCTCTTGTCTCTTAATTATTTTGTAGTTAAATGCGGCGCGTCCACTTCGTTCTCCTGGCAGACGAACTCGATTAGTTCGGTGTCCGGCATGAGCGTCTGGTGCACCATCACAGTCCAGGGCTTGGTGTAAGCTTTGGGATCGTCGATGGTGACTTCTATTTCCAAATGTCCGAAGTCGGGGCGGCGGTAGCGTTCGGTAATGTGCGCCTGGTCCGTAAGCGGGCTGCCCTCTACATCCAGCCATCCCAGATCGCGATAACCCGCGGATTGGACGACTAGCGTGTCGCCCTCCCAGTGGCCTGTCGAATAGCCGTACCACCACGGATCGGCATCCTTGCCGGGCAATGGCCGGCCATCCGTGAATATCTGCCGGATGCCTGCATTGGCTTCGTACAGAATGACGATCACCTGCGGGGTCTGGATCATTTTTCGAGGTTGCCCGTGATAGTGAAACTGCATGATTCCCATCGGCAGGCAATGGGCGTCCGGATTGTCCTTGTCGTTGTCGGCAATGCGCGCCCGGTGCAGTTCCGCGGCCCACGGCTGAAACGGCAGCCCATCCTTGAACGAAGAGCCGATATTCCAGAACGGGCTGCGCTTGGCGACAGCCAGAAAATCGTCGTTAGTCTTCAGGCCGGCGAAGAAATCGTCATTCGCCGCGGGGGCTTTGGGATTCTTGGCAGCGGCCGGCGGAGTGCGTCCCAGGGCCCGGGCGTTTTCCCACATGCCGCTAAAATCCGGATGGCCATCGCGGGTTTTGGGAGTTGGAGCGCCCAGGTTGACCTTTCCGTCAGGAGTCCTGGGGGTGCCTGGCGTCGGGTAAGAGGGCCACTGAGCAAGTGCAGCGGATGCGGTAGCCATCAGAAAAACGGTGGCGAAAAAACAAGGGCGCCCAAAAAACAGAATCGGCATAGACGCCTCCCAAAATACGTCGGTGTGAGGCGCGTGTCAAATCGCGAAGGGCGCGAATGGTGCGCTTTTCGGATCCCCAGTGAGTATAATTGTCGGCTGACTGGAGGTGTGATGTCGTGTTCCGTGAAATTCCTGCTGCCCGCCGTCATGGGGGCCATCCTGTGCGGCCATGCGGGCGCGCAAGGTTTGGTGACGCAGCGCAATTTGTCGCTGGGGATGGCCAAGACCATCGCCGAAGCAACGCTTGCCGAATGCAAGGAGAAAGGCTTTCACACGGCGGCCGTGGTGGTGGATCGCTCCGGACAGGTGCTGGTGATGCTGCGCGACGAACAGGCGCCGCCGCAGGTAGCTGACATGGCGCGGCGCAAGGCTTTCACCGCGCGCATGTTCCGCACTACGTCGCTAGAGTTTCAGAAACGTACCATGGATCCGGCGTTCGCGGCGCAACGAAACGTGGCCGATATCCTGGCGCTCGGCGGCGGGGTACCCATTCAAATCGGCAACGAGATCATCGGCGGCGTGGGCAGCGCGGGATCCAGCCAGGACCAGGACGATGCCTGCGCCAAAGCCGGTGTCGCGAAGGTAGCGGAGCTGTTGAAGTAGAGACGCGATAGAATCTCAGGGATAGATTCCTTGCAGGAGAACTGAATTCCATGCGCTACACGCTTGTTGTCGCCGGCGCTCTGGCGGCCGCAGTGTTGATGGTCACATCCGGTGCGCGCGCCTCCACCGGTAGCATCTCGCTGAAGTGCGACCGCGCGTGCCTGGAAGGAGTTCTCGATCAATACCTGGCGGCCCTGGTGGCGCACGATCCCAAACGTCTGCCGCTTTCGGTGGATGCCAAGTACACCGAGAACGACCAACTGATCGACATCGGCGACGGTTTCTGGAAAACAGTGGAAGGCATGGGAAATTATAAACACGTCTTCGTCGATCCGGGCGCCGGCCAGGTAGTGTTCATGGGAACCATGCATGAAGCCGGCGCGCCGCTGCTGATGAGCCTGCGTTTGCGCATCGAACTGGGCCGCATCACTGAAATCGAAAGTGTCTACTTCAAGCCTGGCGGCGCCGGTCCCAATAACATTCCCGAGATGGACAAACCCGGCTACAAACCCGAGGACATGTGGTTCAAGACAATTCCGCCGGCCGAGCGGCTCTCGCGCCAGGAAATGATCGCCATCGCCGACGCGTACTTCAGCGGCCTGGAGAAAAACGATGGTAAGGGCGTCAACGGCACCGGAACATATCCGTTCACCAACGATTGTGACCGCATTGAAAACGGATCGCACACCACCAACGTTCCCCGGCCCCCGAACGAACCTAAGGATGCCATCAACGGCTTCGCGCTGGATTGCATGTCGCAGTTCAAACTGGGCTATTACTTTGTGGTCCAGGCCATCCATCATCGACGCTATCCGCTGGTGGATGCCGAGCGCGGCGTGGTCTGGTCGCATGCCGTGTTCGATCAAGGCACGGTGAACTCGGGCGTTCTTTCCGATGGCCGCCCGTATACCTTCCGGGGATTTAACCGGCCTTCCAGTATTCTGGTGAATGAGGCGTTCCTGATAGAGAACGGCAAAATCCGGCGCGTGGAAATGATTGGTCCCGGCTCCACGTATCATCTAAATTCGGCGTGGCCGGGCGGCCTCAGCGGCAAGTAGCGAGGTAAATCCCATGCGTTATCGACTACTGATCCTTTTCGCTCCGTCCTTTCTGATCGCTGCCAATTGGGTTGCGCCGAAAACACCTGACGGCCAGCCCGACCTGCAGGGCACGTGGACCAACGCCACCATCACGCCGTTCGAGCGGCCTGTCGATCTGGCGGCGAAACCAGTGCTTACGCCGCAAGAGGCTGCGGAGATCGAGAAGCGCGCGGCCCAGAATCGTGTGGATCGGCCGCCCAAACCCGGCGACGTGGGCACCTACAACCAGGTTTGGACCGACTCGGGAACCAAGGTCGTCTCCAGCCTCCAAACTTCGTTAGTGGTCGATCCGCCGAACGGCCTTGTGCCCCTCACGCCGGCCGCCGAAGCGCAGCGCGATTATAAAGCCGCGCACAACTCCGACTCATGGGAATACATGAGCGTGTGGGACCGCTGCATCACGCGCGGCATGCCCGCCGGCATGTTTCCCGCCGGCTACAACAACGCCTATCAAATTGTGCAGACTCCCGGCTACGTCGTCATTCTGTACGAAATGATCCACGAAACGCGCGTCATTCCGCTGGATGGCCGGCCCCATGTCTCGTCCAATATCCGTCTGTGGAACGGCGATTCGCGCGGCCACTGGGAAGGCAAGACGCTGGTGGTGGACACGACGAACTACAACAACAAAAGCTCCATCGGCACCAGCGCGGCCACCAATCGCATCAAGGGTATTCCACAGAGCGAGGCGCTGCATGTTGTGGAGCGCTTCACTCGATCGAGCCCGGAAACCATCAGCTACGAAGTCACGATCGACGATCCTCCCATGTACACTCAGCCGTGGAAGGTGGCATTTCCCTTGACGCGCGACGACAAGTATCGAATCTACGAGTACGCTTGCCACGAGGGCAATCACGCCGTCGAAAATATACTGGGCGGCGGCCGCGCGCAGGATAAAGCTCAGGCCACGGGAGTAGCGAAATGATTGGGAAAATCTGCGTATTGAGCGCGGTGGCCTGGCAGATCGCCATGGCCCAAGCGTCGCGGCCCATCGACGATGCCGCGCTGAAAGCGGCCGGACGAACCGGCGAAGAATGGATCAGCTACAACGTCAACTGGTCCGAACAGCGCTATAGTCCGCTGGATCAAATCAACGCCAGCAACATCAGCAAGCTGGGCTTGGCGTGGTACGTCGACATTCCAGCCGCGCCGGGGCGCCCGCAGACCCATCAGGAAGGAACGCCCTTGGTCCACGATGGCGTGCTCTATAGCATTGCGCCGTGGAGCGTTGTTTATGCGGTGGACGCACGCAGCGGCAAAGAGCTGTGGCGCTCCGATCCGGAAGTAAATCAGGAAATCTGGCAGTCGCGCATCTGCTGCGGCGTAGTGAATCGCGGCATCGCGCTCTATCAGGACATGGTGATCGCGCCGGTGGTCGACGGCCGGATGCGTGCTCTGGACGCCAAGACCGGCCGGCCCCTCTGGGAGACGCGTGTCACACCGTCCAACATGTCGTATACCTTCACCATGGCGCCGCGCGTGATCAAAGGTGGCAAGGTGATCATCGGCGCGTCTGGCGGCGAGTACGCCGTGCGCGGTATGTTCGCGGCTCTCGA
>DATHNM010000345.1:0-5301 GCA_035486095.1 Bryobacteraceae bacterium | reverse complement strand
TTGGGTTGCGCTACGAATGGGAATCCAATCCCGTGGAAACCCACAATAACTTGACCAACATCGTGGGCCCACCCTTGGGAACGAATTTCCAGCACGTGCCCAACGCTTATGTGAGCAATCCCTCCAACCACAACTTCGATCCTCGGATCGGATTCGCGTGGGACGTTTTTGGGGACCACAAGACTTCCGTTCGCGGTGGCTTTGGAATATTTCATGATGTGTTCCAAACCTACACTTTCGCCTCCGCCTACACGTCCAATCCTCCTTACCAGACGGTCAATCAATTTTTCGGCTTTAGCCCTGACCCCAATTTCCCGACTCCCTTCGTTGGCGGCGGCAACCCGGTCTTGAGTCAAACCAACGGAACCTATTACGGAATCCACACCACTCCGTACACCATCGAGTACAACCTGACCATCCAGCGGGAACTGTTCAAGAGCACCCTGCTCAGCATCGGCTACACCGGAACACGCGGCGTTCACCTGCTGGCATTCCACGATTTCAATGCGCCCATCCCAACCGTTATTGATGGAGTGGATCATTTCGCGACGGTTGTGAATGGCGTCGCTACCTCTAATCCCCGGCCCTATCCCGCATTCGGCGCCTTGGATATGACCGACACCACCAGTTATGCCAGCTACAATGGCTTGCTGGTAGGTTTAGAACATAAACTGTCCGCGAATTTCGTGTCGCAGGTGTCCTATACCTACTCGCATTGCATCGACAGCGCGTACACTTATGGCGGCTTAGGATTCAACAATGTGACTTCCGCCGTTACCAATCCCTACGATTGGAACGCGGACAAGGGAAGCTGCAGCTACGACATTCGCCACGTACTTTCCGCGAATGTGGTTTATCTGTTGCCCTTGCACGGGAACCGTTGGAAAGACGGCTGGCAACTGTCCGGGATTCAGGCCTGGCACACCGGAGTTCCGTTCGCTCTCGGCGAAGGCGATCAGGCTGATTTGCAGAATAACTTCGACACTGAGCGCCCGAACTATGTGGCTGGCTGTAACGTCTATGCCAACCAAAGCGTACAGCAATGGTACAACCCCGCCTGCTTCCAGGCCTCCGCGTATGGAACGGTCGGGAACCTGGGAAGAAACAATCTCAAGGGACCCGGCTATGTCGATACGGACTTTGGCGTGATGAAGATCACCCGGATCGCGGAAAATATCAGCCTTCAGTTCCGCGCCGAGCTGTTCAATATTTTCAATCATGCCAATTTCTCCACTCCTAATCCGACCGTGATCAACGCCGGCGTGGTTCCCACGACCAGCGCCACGGCTGGCCAAATCACTTCGATTGTCGGCAACGCGCGGCAAACGCAGTTCAGCTTAAAGCTCATATTCTGAGCCAATAGATGTGCGTGGGCCGGACTCAAAACAGAGTCCGGCCCATTTTTCTTGATATTCTGGTGGCTCGCGAACTCAGCTGTAGCAGGAGCCGACCATGACCGTCCGTCGAACCTTTCTTATTTTGGCTGCATTTGCCGCCACCTCTCCTGCCTGGGCTCAGCAATCGTGTGAGACCCTGGCATCCACTGCGATCCCCGGCATCAAGATCACCTCCGCCGCGTCCGTTCCCGCCGGTTCGTTCACACTCCCTCCCAGCGCCTCACCCGTAGGGCCGGCAACCGTTCAGGTGCCCGCGTTTTGCCGCGTCATGGCCACCGTGGGCAAGGAAGTCCGCATGGAACTGTGGATGCCCCGCCAGTGGAATCACAAACTGTTGAGCGTTGGAAACGGCGGTATGGCAGGATCCATCAGCTACCTGCCGATGGTTAAGCCCTTGCAGCAGGGTTACGCTACCAGCAGCACGGACACCGGGCATCAAGGCAGCGGGACCGATGCCGAATGGGCCCTGGGAAATTACGAACGTATCGTGAATTTCGGGGATCGCGGCACGCATCTGATGGCGGAAGCTTCCAAGGTAATTCTGAAAGCATTTTATGAGGCGCAACCGGCCCACGCGTATTTCAATGGATGTTCCCAGGGTGGCCACGAGGCGATGATCGAAGCCCAAAGGTATCCGGCCGATTACGACGGCATCATCGCCGGCGACCCGGCCAACAATTGGACCCACCACTATATCGGCGGCCACCTTTGGATGGCCATGGCGATGGATGGCGATGGCTTTATCCCCGCAAATAAAGTTCACATCCTGGCGGACGCCGTGAATAATCAGTGCGACGCGCAGGACGGGATCAAGGATGGAGTGCTGAACGATCCCCGCCGGTGCAATTTCAATCCCGAAACGCTGCTCTGCAAAGGCTCCGACACTTCGGAATGCTTCACGGGCGAGCAGGTGGCCGCGGTGCGGAAGATATGGAGCGGTTTGAAGACGCCGGAGGGCCAGAGCATCTATCCCGGATTGGTGCCTGGCGGCGAAGCCGGTCCAGGAGGCTGGGCCAACTATATCACCGGCACCACTTCAGGCAAGGGACGCCACGCCAATCTCGGCCCGCCATTTTTCAAGTTCATGGTTTTTGACGATCCTACTTGGGACTACAAGACATTCAAGTTCAGCGCCGCCGATGGTTTCGATAGCGATATCGACTATACGGATTCCAAGCTCGGCGCTCTGTTTAATGCCGTGAATCCGGATCTCAGCGGGTTCAAAGCTCGCGGCGGCAAGTTGATTCACTATCACGGCTGGAGCGATCCCGATATTACGCCGCTCAACAGCATCAACTATTACGAAAGCGTGCTGCACGCCCAGGGCGGCGATGTGCACGGATTACAAAACACGCTGCAGTTCTACCGGCTCTTCATGGTGCCGGGGATGCAGCATTGTCAGGGCGGCCCTGGAGCAACGAACTTCGACATGATCGAAGCATTGGATCAGTGGGCGGACAAAGGTGTGGCGCCGGCCAAAGTGATCGCTTCGCACCTAACCGGCGGCGTCCCCGATCGGACGCGGCCACTGTGTCCCTACCCGCAGGAAGCGCAGTGGAAGGGCGCGGGTAGTACGGACGACGCAGCCAACTTTGTCTGCGCCTTGCCGAAGCCCTAGCACGCTCTCAGGCTGGATTAAGAATCTTATCCATCGCCTTGCGCTGTTCGCTCGAAGGGTCGTCCACAATCTTGCTTTCGTTGCTGAAGAGCATGGTTGCGCGCCGCTCGGAATCATAGGCCGGCCAGGGCGGCAGGCCGCTCTTCTTGGAATTGGGATCGCCGCGGGATGCAAACGCGATCCAGGCTTCACTCACCCGCGCGGCCAACGACACCGCTTCCGGGCTCGCGCCTCCCGTTAAGCCCGGCGCCACCTGAGTGTTGTCGAACACGAAGGGCATTTCCACGGTGTGCGGGCTTTTCAACCTGCCGCCCAACACGGGTGTCTCCCAATCGAACCGGTAGCGATAAGTGGGCGCCTTACCCAGCGCGGCCCTGCGCTCGGCAATGTTATTGCTGAAGACCGTGGTGGGATCATCGGTCCAGATCAGGAAGAACAGATCAGATGGAGTGGCGTGCGGGTTGGCATGGCGGTAGACTTCAATCACGTCATCGGCACGGTCCCCAACAAAGTTTTTCACCCGGGTTTTCAATCCGTTTTCGTCCAGCGAAAACGCGGCGGGATCGGCGAACAGGGTCATCTCTGTCCGATTGTTACCGATGATCACCGGAACATCTTCGGAGACTCGCGTGGCATGCGGATAGAAAGGATGCGCGGGCAAAACCGTGGGATCCAGAACCGGCGCAAATCCGTCGATGATGCCCGCCATCCCACGCAGTTTGGCTGACACAGCGAACTGCGCCGCCATGATCTTTTCCAGCGGCAGCGTCTGCAGGTCGCTTGTCCGTTTGGCATCCAAGCCAACTTCAGCCAGCAGCATCCGGGCGAGCTCAGTGGCGCGGGCGCGCTCCATCATCTTTGGTCCGGGTCCGCTCTCAATCACCGCGCGCTGGAACAAACCCTTGGCCGGTGGCGAGCCCAGCAGCATGGAAACCTTCTGGCCGCCGCCCGATTCGCCGAAGATCATCACCCGGCTCGCGTCGCCTCCGAAACGCCCGATGTTGTCGCGGACCCATTCCAGCGCAGCCACCGCGTCCAGCATTCCAACGTTTCCGGAATGAACGAACTGTTCGCCTGCCAGATCGCCCAGGTGCGTAAATCCCAGCGTGCCCAAACGATGGTTGATTCCCACCACCACAACGTCGCCGCGCCGCGCGAGATTGGCGCCAATGTAGAGCGCGCTGGAGTCTGACCCAGTGGTGAACCCTCCGCCGTGCAGCCAGAACATCACCGGACGTTTCGCGTTGTCGTTGATGCCCGGTGTCCAGACGTTCAGAAACAGGCAGTCTTCGCTTTCCGCGGGCGGCGGCCCGTCGGTGCCCGCCAGCAGTTGTCCGATTTCTCCGCGCAGAATGCCAGCGCCGCGCTGCGCAGGATTGCTCTGCGGCGCGCTGCTGCCATACGAAAAGGCGTCTTGAATTCCAGACCAGGGCTGCGGTTTTTGCGGCGGCATAAACCGGTTGCGGCCCGCCGTGGAAGCACCGTAGCGAACGCCGAGAAAGCTGTGGATGCCGGCGATGCTGCGGCCGCGCACCTTGCCGCTGGCCGTCTCGACGGTGGAATCCGTAGCCGCCCAAAGGCGGTTCAGAGTGATGTCGGGAAGCAGCAGGGCCGCCGCGGCTGCGGTTTTGCCTGTGCGCATCATCAACTGCCTGCGAGACAGCGTCATGGCTTATTCTCCTGGGAAATGGGTACGATCCGTACAACCACGCGGCGGCTCTCATAGTCTGTTGCGCCATTCGCCGCCGCTGGTTCAGCCATCCATCGAACCGCTGATGACGGCGCACCAAGCCCTTTCAGAACTTCGGCCACGCGCTCGGCTCTCAACCGCGATACAGCAGGTTTTTCGGTCAACACCTCTCCGCTCGAAAGCATGGTCGAACCTCGATAACCGGTCACTTCAATCACCGGCGCTTTGGAAACGCGCGCATACTCGGCAATGTCGGTGAGTTGCCGCGTATTGCGGGCAAAAAGAAAATCACTGTCGAAATCATACTGAATAACAAATTCGTGTTCCAGAAACGGGGGCTCGGGCTTCTTAGGCGCCACGGCGGCCGTGGATACCGGAGCCTGACGCGTGGACGGGCCGGCCGGGCGTTTCGCGGGCGGGGCATCTATCCCGGGCTCGGCCGGCAAGATTGTGTTGCAAGCGCGATTTAGTTCCGCTATCACCGATACATGCAGGGGCTTTAACGGAATCCCTCCGCATACGCGCGGCCCGGGCGCCACGGCTGCTTCCACCAATACCTCATGTAACAATTGCGGCGGATAAAAATCCGCGGTAAT
>DATHNM010000344.1:0-4700 GCA_035486095.1 Bryobacteraceae bacterium | reverse complement strand
TCGCCTGGGCCTGCCGCTGCACCTCCGCCAACGATTCCAGCGCCGGCGCTTGTTCCAGATCGTCGACCACCTGGAAATTCTGCTGGAAGTCCGGGAACAAGATCACTGCCAGGGTGAGCCGGGCTTTCTCGATCGCCAGCTGCGCGTCGGCCGCGTCGCGCTCGCGCTGCTGCGTCTGCAATTGCGCCTTGATGACGTCGGCGTGCGCCGCCTCCCCGCCTTGTTCCTGTTTTTGCGTGAGGTCCTGGAAAGCCCGCGCGTCAGCCAGGTTCTGCCGCGCATTGCCGAGCTTGCGTTGCGCGATGGCCAGCCCGTAGTAATCCTGCACCAGCGTGCCGAACAGGCCCCGCGCGGCCAGATCCGCTTTGGCCTGCGCCAGCGCTTCGGCCGCCTGTGCGCGATGATATTCGGCCCGGCGCGCGAACGAGAGATCTTCGTGCGCCTGCGCATAGACGTAGTAGACGTGCGGCCCATCGTTGGGGACAAAAACGCCGGAAGGAGTGTGGTTCGGCTGCGTGTAAATAAACTCGTCCACCTGCTGGGCCTGCGGCAGCATCGCCGATTTAGCCTGAATGCGATCTTCACGCGCCAGCAGTGCGGCGATATTGGCGGCCTGAAGATCAACGCCGTATTGGCGGGCGCGCTGCAGCGCTTCGCTGAAACTGATGGTGAGCGGCTGTTCGGGAGCAGCAGGCGGGGACTGCTGTTGGGCGGACAAACTCAGAGCCACGGACAGGGTGAATGCCAACGTTCGCATCTGGCCCAGCATAACGCGATGAACCTGAAAATCGGGTGAACCCCCCGCCATCTACAGCAAAACTTCAGATACCGGCGCTAGCATTAAGGCATAGAACATGCAAGTGCTGGTGGTGGAAGACGAGCGTCGCATGGCGGAACTGCTGCGGCAGGGCCTGGAAGAAGAAGGCCACTCGGTGGTGCTGGCGGCCGATGGGCGGGAGGGGCTGGCCATGGCCGAGTCGCATCCCTTTGATGCCATCGTCCTGGACGTCATGCTCCCGGGTCTGGATGGTTTTTCGGTGGCGCGCAAGCTGCGTGCGGCACGCAACCAGACACCCATCCTGATGCTCACGGCGCGCGACGCCACGCACGATATCGTCCAGGGCCTGAACCTGGGCGCCGACGATTATCTGGTGAAGCCGTTCTCGTTCGAAGTGTTGCTGGCGCGCTTGCGGGCGGTATCAAGGCGCGGGGCCATTGCGGAGCCTCCGATACTGCAGGTGGCCGATCTGGCGCTCAATTCAGCGGCGCGCGATGTCACGCGCGGCGGTCGGCGAATCGCGCTCACGCGCACCGAATACGGCCTGCTGGAGCTGTTGATGCGGCGCGCCGGGCGCGTGGTGACGCGCGAGAATCTGATCGAATCGGTATGGGGATTCGATTCCGAAGTGCGCAGCAACACCCTGGACGCATTCATCCGCCTGTTGCGGGACAAGGTAGACCTGGAAGGCGAAAAGAAGCTCATCCAGACGGTGCGGGGCGTGGGTTACTGCCTGCGGGCAGGGGACGCGTGACACGCCACTGGTCCATCGGGGCGCGCCTCACGTTGTGGTATTCGGCGGTGCTGCTGGCTGGGCTGGCCCTGTTTGGCGCCGGCATCTGGGTGGTGGTGACGCACAGCCTCATGGCAACCATGGATGAGACCCTGGCGGCGCAGGCCAAAGGCGTCATTACGGTTCTTCAGGGCGAATACGAACCCGGACAGCCGGCGCATCTGCGCGAAGAATTATCCGAATATGCCGAGGCCACGCCCGAGGGCCGTTTGATCGAAGTCCGCGATCCGCAGGGAACACTGCTGATCGGCGGCGGATTGGCGGGCGGGCACTACCGGACGTTATCTGCTGAGACCAGCATGCAGGGCCAGCGTTACACCATCACCGTCGCCACGCCGCTGGAGGGCACGGAATTAACGTTGAGCCGTCTGCGCGAAGTGCTGTTGTGGTCCGCGCCTGGAGTACTTTTGATCGCGTCGCTGGGCGGGTATTGGATCAGCCGCCGGGCGCTCAAGCCGGTGGACGAGATCACGCGCGCCGCGCGCTCCATCGGAATCGAGAATCTTTCGCAGCGCTTGGAAGTGACGGCGGCGGGCGATGAACTGGCGCGGCTGTCCGAAACCTGGAATGGCATGTTGGAGCGCCTGGAAGCGGCGGTCAAGCGGCTGTCGCAATTTACCGCCGATGCCTCGCATGAGCTGCGCACGCCCATCGCGTTAATCCGGGCCACGGCTGAATTGACGCTGCGGCGCGATCGCTCCGCCGAAACATATCGTGAGGCGCTGCGGCACATCGTGGATGAATCGGATCGGACGGCGCGTCTGATTGAAGATCTGCTTCTGCTGGCGCGCGCTGACGCAGGGCTCCCGGCGCTGCCGCTGGACCGGCTGGAACTGACGCCGTTGGTGCGCGATGTTTGCGAGCAGGGACAAATTCTGGCGCAGCAGCGGCAGCTGGAAATTTTGACGGAAGCGCCCGAGCATCCGGTGTTCGTGGACGCGAACGACCCGGCGCTGCGGCGGCTCTTGCTGCTGTTGGTGGACAATGCGCTGAAGTACACACCCGCCGGAGGCCACATTACGGTCTCGGTGGCGCTCGATTCGTCCGGCCCCACGGTGACGGTGCGCGATACGGGCATCGGAATTCCAGACACGGCGCTGCCGCACGTCTTCGAACGCTTTTATCGCGTCGACGAATCGCGCAACCGGGAGGCAGGCGGCGCCGGATTGGGGCTCTCCATCGCCCAATGGATTGCCGAACGCCATCATGCGCAACTGGAGGCAGAGAGCGTGCTGGGGCGTGGGTCTGCATTTAGGGTGCGGTTTCCGCAGGTGTAAGGTCCAGGCCTAAGGTAGGTTCTCTACTCAAGTTGAGGGGCCAAAGAGTCGAATAGACTCTCAGGTGCTTCGTTCCGCAGTCTTCAGTCTTTGGGTCGCTATTCTTAGCAGTTCCGCGTGGGCTCTCACGGTGCGTGATGGCCGCACGGCTTCGTCGGTGAGCGAGCAATCCTGCGTGGCGCCCAAATCCAATTCGATTTTTCAGCCGGTGGACCGGCAGGCATTTGTGTGGTTCGTCGCCCTGCAGGTGCGCGCGGGCGATCAGTTGCGCGTGGAATGGCTGGATCCTTCGGGCACGGTTTCTACCACCGCCGATTATGGTGAACTGCCCACTGCCGGCGAGTTGTGCTTCACCGCGCAACTGCCGATCGCTGGATTCGCGCCCGCGTCCCAACCCGGCAACTGGACAGTGCGAGCGCTATCCAACGGAGCTGTGGCGTTTTCGCGGAATTTCACTATCGCCGCCGACATTGATAATGGCGGCCCCGTGGTCACCAGTGTGACCTGGTCCGGCGAAAAAACGCAGGAGATCGATTTTTCGGTACGCGGCAAGAACTTTCAGCCCGGCTCTCTGGTCTTGATCGCACAGTACAAGCCATCGGGCGGGTGGACCTATTTGTATAGCTTGCAGGCGCGCGATGCGACGGCCAACCAATTGACCGTGCACTATGCCGGGCTCCCTGCCAATGAGTATTGGGTGATCGTAGAAAGCCCGGATGGGCGCATGAGCCGGCCGGCGCAATTCCTGATCGAAACCGGCGGCTACAAGTTGCCCACCGCAGCTGGCGTCCCGTGGGTGGTTACGCAGGGGCCATACGGCACGTTCTCGCATTGGGGCAACAGCCTGCATGCGTTCGATATAGCGCCGCGTGCTGGAAACTGCGTAGTAGCGATGAAGGCGGGAATCGCCTACACACACGATCTGGGGCTGGAACAGGATCACCGGCATCATTCATTCGGCAACTACGTCACCATCGACCATGGCAATGGTGAGTTCAGCCATTACGCGCATCTGGCCACCGGCACTTTCGTGGTGAAAAACGGCGAACATGTGGAGCAGGGGCAAGCGCTGGCCACTGCCGGAAACAGCGGCTACACGCTGGGCGAAGGCGGTGGCTATCATGTCCATGTCAGTGTCACGCGGGCGCTGCCCATTGCGTCTTCCAGTGTTCCGTTCCAGTTTGAAGATATGCCATGGACGCGCGGCAGTGGCTATCGAACCGTGGTTTCAAGCAATGCATCACCGCTGTGCGATTGCGGTTCGCGCCGGATGGTTGCGGCAGGCGGCGCCAGGTCTCCCGATGGGCAATTTTCCGGAACGGTTTCGGTAGCGCAATGGTGGAACGATTTTGTAATGGTATCGGGAAAATCGAAAGTCTTGGAAGTTACACTTTCCTGGGCGGGCGCTCCTGGCGATCTGGACCTGCATTTGATGAGCCCGAGCGGAAAACATTACGCCGCCTATGCCGACACCACGGGATATTCGGGCGATACTAATCCCAAGACGTTTCGCGTGCCGAACCCGGAAGCGGGGTTGTGGCGGATCTCGGTGGAAGGCATGCGCGGGTCCGGGCCAATTAATTTCGGCATCGAGACAACGGGTTCAAAAAGCAGCCTGCGCGCGTCACGCTAGCCTTTCACCAAATCTTCAGACCGCTGTAGTACCATGGCGGCCATGCAAAGAAGCGCCTGCTTGCTCATCGCGTTGTCGCTTGTTTTGGCCGTTGCTTTCGGGCAAAGCGGTTACCATCAAATCAGAAAAATCAGCATTCCCGGCGATGGATTTTGGGATTACCTGACCACCGATCCCGGCTCCGGCCGCATCTTCGTCTCCCACGGCGCCGAAGTGGAT
>DATHNM010000343.1:0-3168 GCA_035486095.1 Bryobacteraceae bacterium | reverse complement strand
AAACGTCGCGCGCCCGTAGAAACTCCGCCAGTTCGGCCAGCGGCGGAGCGAAGCCAGTGTTGTAGTTCACAGAGCTCAGAATCGCCAGGCGCGTCCTGGCATTTACGGATTCGTAAAAGCGCTCCCAGGGACAGGCAGTGGTTTCGACGCCAAAACGCTGCAGCAGGCCAGGCGCATACAGATTGTTCGGGAACTCATGCTCTAGCGTGAGCACCTGGTCGCCCGGCTGCCAGTCTATTCCCGCCAGCAGAAGTCCCAGCGCGGCCGATGCATTCGGAACAAACGCGATATCCTCTGGCGCGCAGTTGATCAGCTTTCCGATTTTTCCGCGGATGCGATCGGCATCGTCATACCAGGCCAGAAAATCGCTGCAGGCCAATTCGTCACGATGAGCGAAGTGCCGGGCAACGGCGTCGGTGGCGCGGCGCGGTAATTGGCCGAACGTGGCGGTGTTGAGATAGGTCCAGTGGGCGAGCGCTGGGAACTCGCTACGAACGGCGTGCCAATCCAAGCATCAGCCTTTTTGGATCATCACTTCGGTGGACTTTACCACCACGCGAACCGAATCGCCCTTCTTCAGTTCCAGTTCTTCGGCGCTGGTGCGGGTGATAACGCTTTCGATCAGATTGTCGCCCACTTTGACGACGACGTGCGCCATGATGGAGCCGATTTGTACGCTTTCCACGACGCCAGGAAGTTGATTTCGCGCTGAGAGTGCCATGTCCACTTGTACCAAATCACAGCAGCCGCTGGCCCGCGGCGCGCGTGTCGTAACCACCCAGGCTTTCGAGTTCCCGGCGATAGTTGGAGCGGTTCAAGGTATCCAATAAAGTCTGGATGCTGGGCATATCCAGATGCTGCCGCCGGATTGCCAGGTCGTAGCGCTCGCTCAACAGGGGAATGAAGCCCAGGCCGAACACGCGGGCGGCCGCTCGCGTGGCGATGCAACAATCCGCCTGGCCGGACTGCACATGCCAGGCTGCCTGCAGGTGTCCCGGCGCAACGCGATCGTATCCCTTGACGTTTTTCGAATCGATCTTCAGGCGCTTCAGATTGGAATCCAGCAAGGCCCGGCTCCCAGCGCCCTTTTCGCGATTGACGATGGTCACATCGCGCCGCGCCAGGTCTTCAATAGCCTTGATGCTCTTGGGATTGCCGGTGGCGGTCACAATTCCCTCCTCCCAAACCGCGAAGGTGATCACCGCGACGCTGTTTCTGGGAAACATGCGGCCGATCTCGGGAAGGTTCGTCTCGCCGCTGGATTCATCGCGCAGGTGCGTGCCCGCAATATGCACGCAGCCTTCCTTCAGCAGCTTCAACGATTGCGAGCTGTTGCGATGCGCCAGCACCAGTTCCACGCCGGCCGACTGCAGATGATGAGCCAGCACGGAGATTCCCGGATCGCATCCGGCGATAAGTATGCGATTGCGAAAGTCGTCGCCTGCGTCGAACACCTGAACGTCGGTACGCCCGTTCTTCGGGAGCTTGCTGGCCACCACCGCGTCACTGACGGGGAAATACCAGGGAACGGGCGAGGGCGGTGATGCCACCAGACGTTTGTTCACGCGACACAACTGCACCGGCTGGCCCGGATGCAGGGCGTCTGAGCCCGGCAGCAGCGTTGCTTCCTCCGAGCGCAGCCCAACGGGTTCGGCCTGCGGCAGCGCGAACAGATCTTCCACCTTCACTTCCAGGGCTTGCGCCAATCGCAGCGCGACCGCTGTATTGGGGATGTAACTGCCCGCCTCCATGGCGTAAATGGTTTGGCGCGTCACCCCGGCGGTGCGTGCCAGTTCGGCCGCGGAAATACCGCGTTTTTGCCGCAGAGTTCCTAAATGATTCTCGATTTCTGGCATGTTGATGTCAAAAGCCGGTGTATCTCATACGCAACCGCGTCGTGTTACAGTAACATCGTTTGTGACGCCGATGAGATTCCGGTGCATAGCTCTGCTGATCATCGTAGCGTTTTGCGCCGCCGCCGGCCAGCGCGGGGATGCGCCGGGCGGTGCGAAGCCCGAAATCACTTTAGCCGCGGCAGCCAATCTGATGGAAGTGGCACAGGTGCTAGGCGCCCAATTCGAGGCGCAAAGCAGGATTCATCCCGTGTTCAGTTTTGGATCTACCGCCGTGTTGACTACTCAGATTGAGAACTCGGCGCCCTTCGATGTTTTCCTGGCGGCGGATGCGGAGCACGTGGACAAACTGGAGCATGAGCGCTTGCTCGCGCCGGGCAGCAGCGCGGTTTATGCGGTGGGCGTGCTGGCGTTGTGGATCCCTCCCAACAGCCAGGCTCACATCGGCAAGCTGGACGATCTGAAATTGAACGGCGTGCGCGTAATTGCTTTAGCGAATCCCAAGCTGGCGCCCTATGGCGCGGCGGCTGTCGAGACGCTGCAGCACTCCGGGCTATGGGATCAGGTGCAGGCCAAGATCGTCTACGCAGAAAACATCAGTATGGCCAAGGAGTATGGCACGTCCAAGAACGCCGACGCCGTCTTCACCGCCTATTCGCTGGTGTTGAAGGAGGCCGGCCGGGTGATTCAGATTGACCCGGCGCTGCACCAGCCCATCGTGCAGAAGCTGGGCGTGCTGGCTCACTCCCAGCATCGGGACTCCGCGCAATTATTTACTAATTTCGTAGTGAAAGGTCCTGGCCGCGCCGTGCTGGCGCGCTACGGCTACAAGGTAAACTGACACCCATGAAGCACACACGCATGCTTTCGGTCTTCGTCCTGATATCGGGCATCTTGTTCGCCCAGGCCCCGCCTGCGGCAGTGCTGGCGATTCAGGGCGACATCCCAACGCCGCTATCGCTCACCTCAGACGATCTTGCCAAGCTCCCGCGCCAGACTGTTTCCGTGCCCGCTCCGGATGGGAGCAAGATCGTTTATGAAGGCGTCACCTTGCTGGATGTAATGCAGAAGGCTGGTGCGCCGCTGGGCAAGCAACTGCGCGGCAAGGCTCTCGCAAGTTATGTGCTCGCGAAAGCCCACGACGGTTACCAGGTGACATTCACGCTGGGCGAATTGGACCCCCAATTCGGCAACGAATCGATTCTGGTAGCCGACCAACGGGACGGCAAGCCGCTACCTGACAAGCAGGGTCCGTTTCGCCTGGTTTGCCCCAACGACAAAGAAGGCGCGCGCTCCGTCCGCATGCTGGAGACGC
>DATHNM010000342.1:0-12418 GCA_035486095.1 Bryobacteraceae bacterium | reverse complement strand
GAATCATTCGTCGACAAGGTCACGGTCTGCGCCACCGAAGGACTGGGCGGCGCGGTAAAAAAGACGCTGCTCGGGTTCACACTCAAAGTGGAAGGCGGAGAAGTGACATTAAGCGTCACTGTGACCACCGCGGGCGATCCTACACCGGCCACCGTTATGCTAACGGAAGAGTTGTAGCTGCCTACCGCCAGGCTGGTCGGATTTACCTCTACGGCGATCGATGCGGGCAAACTGCCGCTGTCCAAATTAACAGTCAGCCAGAAATCGGAAGGCGGCGTCGCCGTGGTAAACGTCGGCTTTCCCGTACTGGGCTTCACTGCTACCGTCTGGGCCTTCGGCAGAGTTGTCGAACCCGATTGATAAGTAAACGTCAACGTGCCAGGAGTGGTGGTTACCGTTTGGGCGTGCAACGCACCGCAGCAAGCCAACGAAATAATGCCGAATGCAACAAGTATTTTGCCCACGCCCCGCTTATCGGCGTGGCTGGGCTAAGTTTGAGGCCGCCGGGGTACAACGATTTTGCGGGTCATCGTCAAGACCACCTCGGCTCGCTGATTTAACCCGCGATGCTCCACCTGGACAACCGTCCGGCCGACGGCGACCTCGGTCTTGAGAATCGTCGATTCGGCGTAAATGGTGTCGCCGTGAAATACCGGCCCCGCGTGACGAACGTTGGAATATTCCAGCGTCGCGGTGGCATGCCCGCCCACGTCTGCCTGGCTCATCCCGATCACCAGACTGATGACGATGGGCCCCTCCACTAGTCTTTGCCCGTGCTGTGTTCCCGCGGCATAGTGTGCATCTATATGCACCGGGTGCTGGTTCATGCTTAGCAGGCTGAAAAGGGTGTCATCGAACTCCGTGATGGTGCGCCCGGGCCAGTGCCGGAATATCTGGCCGGGTTCAAAATCTTCGAAATAGCGCCCATATCCGGAAAGTGGCAAACCACGAAGATAGCACGGCCGCTACTTTCAACGTGCCAGTTTGAGGCGTTTGAAAAAATACGCGGGATAGGTTTGCGTAACCATGGGCCGGGGCGCCAGATCGGGTGTGCCACGCTCTTCATTCTTGTAAATGTAGGGCACCACCGCCACCAGCTCCCAGCCTTCGTCGGCCAGAGCTTGTAGCTCACGCTGCTCCACCTGTTGATACTGCGCCGGCGACTTTTCCCGCGGCAGCACCGACATCAGCTCATACGCCGGTAGATCGGGGCGCCGCTCCCGCCGCTGGGCCCATAGAGCCACCGCGGCGGCCAGCACTATGCTTCCGAACAGGACAGCTCGTCTCATCGAAAATTCTGACGAAGACGAGCCGTCAACCGTGCATTGCGCTATCGCCAATAGCCGCGATGGTAGTGATAAAAGCCGCCGCCGTAGGGATGATAGTAAGGCTCAACCCAAACGCGATGTCCGTGCGGCGGAAGTAACCAACGTCCATCCACCCACACCCAAGTGCCGCCGCTCCAGTCCCAATAGCCATTCGTCCAGGAATACCCTGGCCCGGGCGCAACACCAACCGGACCCACAACCCGCGGCGGAGGAGGCGGACCACCCACACTGATACCGACATCCACGCGCGCAAACGCGCTTGAACTGATAAACAATGTCCCGAGCGCCAGTGCGCCGGTGGCAAGTATTCTTTTGAGTCGCATAATCCTTCCTCGCCTTGAGAAAGGCACGCTAGGTTCCAAAACCTAAATGTTTGAAACAAAAGAATAAGCGGCGTTAGCGGCTGGAAGATTTTTCTCACACCTAGGGATGTTCTCCGCGCCGCGGCGGACCTTCAGGCTGTAGCCGTTTCCATTGATCCAGCGTCAGCACACCGCGGAAACCCAGCAGCATCCGGGCATTGGCCTTTTCCAGCTCGGCGCGGGCCTGCGCGATGCGGTCTATCTGCGCCAGCACCTGCGATTCGTCCGGCCGGTCCCCTTCGAGCAGCGGCTCCAGAATCGCTTCTTCTTTTTCCAGCCCGGCGCTCAGATCGATCAGTTTCAACCGGTTTTGTTGAAACAGCGCATCGATGCGCTTTTGCTGATCGGCGGTCAATCCCAATTTCTGGATCAATCCCGAATCGGTCCACCAGCGCCCCGGCGGCCCACCTCCGCGGCCTTCTCCCAAATGGAATGCGCGCTCCATGGGCGGGCGATTGGGACGCATCGGCGGAGGCGGACCATCCTGCGCCCAAAGTCCGGCGGTGAAGATCGCCATTGGAAAAAGATAAACGGCGCGGGTCATGATCATTCCTGCACCACCAGTTTCATCAGCGGCTCCATGGAAGAAGGGACGGTCCGCGAAACCTGACTGTCCACCTGGTTCAGCAGCACCGCGTCGTTGGCCGGCGGACCGCTCTGGCGCGCATGCCTGGGCGCCACCAGGCTTGCTATGACGCACACCGCGGCCAGCAGCAACGCGCACGCCAGTTGGCGCGAAGCAGACCAGGCACGCGTTTCTTTCGCAACGCCCGGCATCGCCAGCACGGCGCCGGCCCCATCTTCACTCCAGGCCCGCACGGCCCCGCGAAATTCACCCAGGGCTTCGCGAAAGTTCGCCAGTTCGGCGCGGCAGGCAGCGCAGTCTTGTACGTGTTGCGCCACCTGTCTGGCCACCTGCGCGCTGGGCTGGCCGGCCATAAATTCCGCTAGCTGCTCCGACGAAAGATGCCCCATCATATCGATTCTCCGAGACGTTCCCGAACCGCGCGCAACGCGCGGAAGAGGTGTGTTTTTACGGTACCCTCTTTCATTCCCGTGGCGACGGCGATTTCGAGCAGATCCATGTCTTCCACGAAGCGTAGCAGAAAGACCGTGCGCTGCTTCTCCGGCAGGTGTTCCGCGGCCGTCCAAATGGACGCCACACGTTCCTTTAATAACGCCCGGGCTTCCGGAGAAAGCGCGCGATCGGCAATGGAATACCCGGCTATATCCACGGATTTCGCCGTCAGGCTGGCGCGCCTCCAAAACTGAAAACGCCGGTTGCGAATCTGATCGCGAATGAGATTCACTGCAATCTGCATCAGCCACGTCTGCAGGCTGCAGTCCTGCCGGAAGCGGTCGCGCGCCTGATAGGCGCGGAGAAAACAATCCTGCGTAACGCTTTCGGCGGCGTCCAGATCGCGCAGCGAGGCCAGCGCGAAGCGAAACACCTTCGGCCGGTATAACCGCACCAGCTTTTCAAACTCTCCGGCGAACGCGGCAACGTCCGGGCAGACTGGTCTTTCCAGCCCAGCCTGCTCCAATTCAGACGTTGCCGACAATTGCATAGCGCCTTAGTTAGTGAGATCCGCCGAAACCATGCGGCCCAGGGCCGCCGCCACCGGGTCCGCCAAAACCGCCTGGTCCGCCGGCGGCCGGCCCGAGTGTATCGAACTTAGTCTGCTGATCGGCAGTGAGGATGGCGTAAAAGGCACCCGCGGCCGTGGCTTGCGCCAGCACTTCCTCGCCCGTCAGTGTGCCGATCTGCGTTGCGTCAGTTCCGATGGTAGCGGTGTCGTTGCTCTTAACGGCGGTCTGCAGCGCCGTGCGCGCGGTCTGCAGGCTGGTTCTCAGAGTGGCCAGGGCGGTCTGCTCGGTGGTGAAGATGGTGGTGGCGGACGCTTGCTGCGTGGTGTTCAAGTCCAGCAGTTTAGTCAGCCGGGCCACCTGATTAGCCACCATCTGCGACGCAGAAGGCGGCGTGGGAGGAGTGGTTTGTGCGTGGCCCAGCACGGAGCCGAAAGCCAGGATTGCGGTAGCGGCAAGAATTTGTTTTTGCATGCGGGTGTAGACGATGTTGTTCTGCTGGAGGTTTACAGGCCCCTGATCGTATAGACTGGCTTTTTATGTCAAACGTGGAAGTCTTTCAGGGTGACGTTGCGCTCATCACCGGCGCTAACAAAGGAATCGGCTATGAGATCGCCCGCGGCCTGGGCGCCAAAAAGATCACCGTGCTGGTCGGCGCGCGCGAGGAAGCCCGCGGTCAGGCGGCCGCCGATAAACTAAAGACGGAAGGCATCGACGCGCGTTTCATCAAACTGGATGTCACCGATCCAGGGACAATTCAGCGCGCCGCGGAACGGATCGAAAAGGAATTCGGGCGCCTGGACATCCTGGTCAACAACGCGGGCATCGGTGAATTTGGCGCCAAGCCCAGCGCCGTGGATCTGGCCAAGGTGCGGGCTGTCTACGACACCAATGTCTTCGGCCCCATGGCGATGATTCAGAGCATGCTGCCGCTGTTGAGAAAATCCAAGCATGGCCGCATTGTGAACGTATCCAGCAGCCTGGGTTCCATGACGCTCTTCAGCCAGCCCGATTCGCCCCTGGCGCAGTTCCAGGTGCTGGGCTACAACACATCCAAGTCGGCGTTAAACAGCATGACGGTGCAGTTCGCACACGAGCTGAAGGATACTCCCATCAAGGTGAACGCTATCTGTCCCGGCTACTGCGCCACCGATATCAACGGCAACAGCGGTCCGCGCAGCGCCGCTCAGGGCGCGGTTGCAGCCATCCAATACGCCACCATCGGCGCGGACGGGCCCAACGGCGGCTACTTCAACGAGGACGGGCCAATTCCCTGGTAGCCGGAACCTGGTCAGCCAATCCGAAGGCTTCGTCATATGGAAAGTCGCAGCCCAGGCGCTTCAGTTCCGCGCGGCAATGATCGTCGATCCGTTGTTGCTGGGCCGGCGTAAGCAATTCGCCTGAACCTTTCTGTTGTCCCCGCCGTATCATCGCTCCGTGCGGCTTCGCCCAAGGAACCATCATGCCGGTTTCGAACTTGTGTTCGATCGTTTTCATGTGGTTGAAAGACGATTGCCGCACCACCGCGTCCACTTCGTTCTCTGACAGATCCACCTTCAGAAAGGCGGCGATCTTGCGCACCGTCCCCGCCAGATCCCGCTTCATTTCCTCGTACGTCAGGAAGAGCATGTTGTCCCGATCGCGCAGGCGCCAATAACCATCCACAAAGACTGGCCAGGGGGTGAACGGGAAATTCGGCGACAGGAAGAATTCAACGAAATTTGGAACGGACGGCGTCATGGGACCCATGCCTTCCGCCCGCAGAAAGTGATAACCGGAAACGCATGTGTCCTTGGGATCGCGAACCACGCAGATGTAATGCGCTTCCCCGGAATACGGAATTCGCGCGATATCCAGGTGCGTCTTGATGGCACGCAAGCCGGTGGGCGAATTCCTCCAGGCAGCTTCGTCGGATAGAGCTACCGTATAGCGGGGGTCGGGCGAATCCGGCCAGGGAACAATGTCGTGGATGTGTTCGAAATCCCCCGCTCCGCGATGGACCACCTGCGTTACGATCTGCATCAGCCAGTTGGTGCCGCTCTTGAAATAGACGCAGGCGAAGACGTCGCGCGCCGTGGGTTGGTAATCGCCAAAGGCGTTCTGAAACCTGGCCGGGCGCCGCTTAGCCAGACGCAGCCATAAACCTGTTACCTCCAGGAACTTCGCCACCGGCAGCAGCACTCCATACAACAGCACCAAGCTGGGATAGCGGACCCACGGTGCGAAGGATTTCCGTCGTAAGCCGGTCAGGTTGCTGGTGGCCATAACCCGGTCAGCCGTGCCAGAGTTGTTTGCTCGCCAGCGCCGCGCCTTCCGACAGCGCCTTCAATTTTGCCCATGCGATCTGCGGATGCACGCGCAGCCCCAGCCCGCAATCGGTGCCCGCGATCACATTTTCTCGGCCCACCAGGCCGGCGTACAGCGCAATACGATCGGCCACCAATTCCGGATGCTCCACCACGTTGCTGGCATGGCTCACCACGCCCGGAATAAGGATCTTACCGTCGGGCAGTTTCACATCCTTCCACACTTTCCATTCGTGCTCGTGGCGCGGATTGGCCGCTTCCACCGAATACGCGCCCGCTTTCACCTTCAGCATCAAATCCACCAGATGCTTCAACGGCAGGTCGTGCGTGTGCGGCCCGTGCCAGCTGCCCCAGCAGATGTGATAGCGCACGCGATCTTCCGGCAGCCCCTGCAAGGCGTGATTCAGCGCGTCAATCCGCACTTCGGCGAACTTGCGGTACTCGGCGATGGTGGGCGTGGGAACGATCATGTCATAGGTGTCCGGCAAAGCCGGATCGTCCAGCTGCAAAATGAAGCCCGCGTCCACAATGGCCTTGTATTCGTGTTTCATCGCATCGGCCAGCGCGAACAGATACTGCTCGTCGTTCGAATAATATTCGTTGTGGAAGAAGTGCTCCAGCCAGCCCGGCGCCAGCACGCACAGGAAGGTCTCCTCGGCGCGGGCTCCCGCTTCGGCCAGCGATCGTTTGAACAAGGCGATATCGTTGGCCACTTCCTGCTCGCCGATATATTTGATGGGGCCGTTGCAAATGGTGCGCTCCGGCGGCAGGAATTGCTCGAAGTTCAGGTCTTTGTAGAACTCCGCGAATTCGGAGCGCTCGCCGCTATTGCCGCCCATCCAGCCGGATTCGCCGGGATTCACTTTGCGGGTTCCCAGCCCCGAGAGCCGGCGGCCATAGTAGGCGAACCCGAAGCCGATCTTGCCCAGCTCGCCATCGCTGATGATGTCCACGCCCGCGTCCGCCTGTTTGCGGATGGTCTCGGTGATCCCCGATTGCACGCGAGCCATGACGGTGGCCAGATCGGGGCCCTTGCCCGCCATGAAGCTGAAGGTCATCTCGCGCAAATCGCGCGGACCATCCAGGCGGCCGGCGTGAGTAGTCAGAATGCGATCGGTGCTGTGTTTCACGGAGCCATTCTATAGCAGCTGGAATTGTATAGCAGGGGCCCGCACAGGCTAAACTGAGGTTTTCTACTGGAGACCATGACACCACGATGCAATATACGTTACTAGGCAAGACCGGAATCACAGTGTCCCGCATTTGTTTGGGATGCATGAGCTACGGCGGCGGCGAGCTGCCGGACTGGGCACTCGGGACCAAGGGCTGGCACGTGAACAAGGCCGACGCGCGAGAGCATTTCAAGATCGCCCTCGACGCCGGAATCAATTTCTTCGACACCGCCGATGTCTATTCCGCGGGCCTGAGCGAAGAGATCACCGGCCAATATCTGAAGGAGATGGCCTCACGCGATGAGATCATCGTCGCCACCAAAGTGTGCGGAGCCATGGGCAAGAGCCCGAACAAGAAGGGGCTAAGCCGCAAGCACATTATCGAAGGCTGCGACAATTCGCTGCGGCGCCTGGGGATGGATTTCATCGATCTTTATCAAATCCATCGCTGGGACTTCAACACTCCCATTGAAGAGACGCTGGACGCGCTGGATTCGCTGGTGCGCGCCGGCAAGGTACGTTATCTGGGCGCCAGCAGCATGGCGGCGTGGCAATTTTCAAAAGCTCTGTACCTGGCGAAGGAGCATGGCTGGCATCGCTTCATCGCCATGCAGAATCACTACAACCTGGTGTATCGCGAAGAAGAGCGGGAGATGATTCCACTGTGCCTGGACCAAGGCGTGGGCGTAATTCCCTGGAGCCCGTTGGCGCGCGGATTCCTCACCGGAACCCGGCAGCGCGACGGCGGTTCCACCACGCGATCGCAAGTGGACACCATGGCCAAGGACATGTATTACAGCGAGGACGATTTCCAGGTGGCGGACGCCGTGGCCGCAGTGGCCAAACAGCGCGGAGTTTCGGCCGCCCAAGTGGCCTGCGCCTGGGTGCTGCAGGCTCCCGGCGTAACCGCGCCCATCATCGGCGCCACCAAGACACAGCATCTGAAAGAGCTGATCGCGTCCGTGGATCTAAAACTGAGCGCCGATGAAGTGGCCGCGCTGGAGAAGCCCTACCGGGCGCACAAAGTGCTGGGACACCAGCAGCCGGCAGCGAAAACCATGCACGCGTAACGCTAAGCCGGCGCGCCGACTTTCGATTCGAGCATCCGCTCCAGCCGGTCTAGCACGCGCATGGCGGAAATGGTCTGCTGGACGCTGGCGTTCGGCTCGCGCTGGTCTTTGATGGCGGCGAAAAATTCGCGATCCTGCAGTTCGATGCCGTTCATGGAAACATCCACTTTGCTCAGATCGATCTTGTTTTGCTCGCCGTCCACCAGATCGTCATAGTAAGCCACGTAAGTGCCGGTATCGCCGATGTAGCGGAAGAAGGTACCCTGCGGCCCTTTGTTGTTGAACGAAAGCGACAAAGTGCAAATGGCGCCTGAAGGAACCTTTAGCCCGATGCTCATGTCCATGGCGATCTTCAATTCCGGATGGTGCGGGCCTTCCAAGGCAAAGCATTCGGAAATATTTTCGCCAGTCTGATAAGCGAACAGATCCACCGTGTGGCAGGCGTGGTGCCACAGCAGATGATCCGTCCAACTGCGCGGCTTGCCGGCCGCATTCATATTGGTGCGCCGGAAGAAATACGTCTGGACATTCATCTGTTGGACCTTGAACTCACCGGAGACCACGCGCTTGTGAATCCATTGATGGCTCGGATTGAAGCGGCGGGTGTGGCCGGCCATGGCGATCAATCCGGTTTCCTGCTGGGCCTTGAGAATGCGCTCGGAATCGGCCAGCGAATCCGCCATCGGAATCTCCACCTGCACATGCTTACCCGCCTTCAGGCACTGTACCGCCTGGTCGGCGTGCATTTGAGTGGGCGTGGCCAGGATCACGGCATCCAGACCGGGTTGCTTCAGGCTCTCGCCCAGATCGCCGGTCCAATGGGGAATGCCGAACTTCTTGGCCACCTCTTCGGTAGCGGCTTGATTGCCGCCAGACAACGTTATGATCTCAATGCCGGGAATATTTTGGATCGCTTCGATATGTTTCACTCCAAAAGCGCCTTGCCCGGCGACACCAACCTTCATTTCTGCTGCCTCCTTATAAACTTTCATTGAACCACACTTATTTTGCTAACCTGCATCCATGAAGCTTGGCATCGCGGGTATGTTTCTGGCATGCGCCGGCGCGCTGGCGGCGCAAAGCAATGCCTACGTCCTGCGGGCCGCGCGCCTCTTCGATTCAACCAGCGGCCAGTTGGTCACGCCGGGAATGGTGGTGGTTTCGAACGGTGTGATTCAGTCGCTGGGCGGGGATGCGCCCGCCGGAGCAACCGTCATCGACCTGGGCGACGCCACGCTGCTTCCCGGTTTTATCGACGCGCACACCCATCTATCCGAGGAGTTCAATCCCGACTACAACGGCGACGCTTTGCTTTCACTGCAGCGGCCAATTTCCGAGCTGGCGATTCGCGCCACCGCCAACGCGCGCAAGACCGTGCTGGCCGGATTCACGACGGTGCGCGATCTTGGATCGTCGGACTTTATCGATGTGGGATTGCGCAATTCCATCAATGCCGGCTATGTTCCCGGGCCGCGCATGCTGGTTTCCGTGCATGCCCTGGGATCCACGGGCGGCCATTGCGACGGCGGCGCCGGTTTTCGCCACGACGTATTTGGCCGTGAAACAGGGCCCGAAGATGGCGTTATCAACTCGGCGGACCAGGCGCGCTACGCCGTGCGGTTCAACATCAAGTACGGCGCGGACGTAATCAAGACCTGTGCCAGCGGCGGCGTTCTTTCGCCCACCGACGATGTGGACGTCCCGCAGTTGTCGCAAGCCGAGCTGAACGCGCTGGTGGATGAAGCGCACACGCTGCGCCGCAAAACCGCCGCGCATGCCCATGGAGCCGAAGCGGCCAAGCGGGCTATTCTGGCGGGCATCGATTCCATTGAGCATGGAACCTTCATTGACGATGAAGACATGCGCATGATGCATGATCGGGGAACGTTCCTGGTGCCGACGCTGACCACCCGCGTGGGACTCGCCGAATCGAAATTTCCCCCGCTGGTGCAGGCCAAAGCAACGCGCGCTGTGCAGCAGCAGGACGCCATGGTCAAACGCGCGCTGGCGCTGGGCGTGAAGATTGCGCTGGGCACCGATGCCGCAGTTTATCCGCACGGTGACAACGCGCTGGAATTCGCCTTCATGGTGGCCGACGGAATGACGCCCGCGCAAGCTTTGATGGCCGGTACCACCTCGGCCGCGGAGCTGCTCGGCCTGAAAGATAAGATAGGCGCGCTGAAGCCGGGAATGCTGGCGGACGTGGTGGCGGTGCCCGGAAATCCGTTGGAGAACATCAAGCAAACACAGAGCGTGATTTTCGTAATGAAAGATGGAGCCATTCTACGAAACGACCGCGCGGTTCCCCGCTGAACCCGAAAGTGCCCATTCCGCTTGGCATCGCAATTGTAGCGGCGTGCACCATTGGGCTGGCGTACTATCTGGCTAACCGCGCGGTTTATTATCCTTCCCAGTATCCGAAAGGCAATTGGGAGCTGCAGACAACCGCTGGCGCGTCCGACGCCTGGATGGAAGCTTCCGATGGAGTAAAGATTCATGGCTGGTGGGTGCAGCGCGACGGCTCGCCGCTGGTGACGCTGTTCCTGCACGGCAACGCCGGCAACATCACAGATCGCACACGGCGCATCCAGGAAATCGACGCTGCGGGATCTTCCATCCTGATGCTGGACTATCGCGGCTACGGCAAGAGTAGCGGACGCCCGAGCGAACAAGGCTTATATCGCGATAGCGAAGCCGGCTTTATCTATTTGCTCGGCAAAGGCTATCGGGCCAACCAGATTATTCTGCACGGCGAGTCATTGGGAACCGCCGTCGCCATCGATCTGGCTTCACGGCGGCCCTGTGCTGCATTGATCCTGGAAGCTCCGTTTACTTCGGCGAGCGATGTCGCCGCCACCGTGGTTCCGTTTATTGGACCGCTGCTGGTGCGCAGCTTCAACTCACTGCCCAAGATTCGCTGGATTCGCGTGCCCAAGTTTTTTATACAGGGCGATCGCGACGAAGTGGTTCCGTTGCGCCTGGGACAGCAACTGTTCGGGGCAGCGCAGGAGCCGAAGACATTTTGGATTATTCCAGGCGCTGGACACAACAACATTCTGGAAACAGCCGGCGCCGAGTACCGGCAAAGATTAAGTGCTTTCTATCAAAGTTTACTTAGCTCACATTCATGAGTTTGCCCCGCCTGACCACCCACTCCGCGGTGCTGAACACCCTTGGGCCAACCTCGATCAGGCGCGGGAGCATATCGAACACCGAACCCGGCGTCCAATTGGAATCGAGCCGTGTGCGGAAGCCGCGCCGGTTCAGCTCTTCGGCGATTTCCCGCAGCGGCTTGTCCTGAATGATCATCTCCAACATGACCAGCAAGGCTTCGCGCTCACGCATATCCTGCTCCAGGGCCACACAGTCCTCGGCAATCTTGAGCCCGTAAGGCACCGGTTGGGAGATATCGGCCAGCGGCGGGGCACCGTCGGGAACTTCCCGTTCCCAGATCACCGCGACGGCTTTCCAACCCTCGTTGGTTTTGCTCTCGAGAAAGCTACCGGTCAGAGGGCCGGACAGAATTTCGCGCATATGCTGGATTGGCATGGGGATGGACATTGCACTTAATAGGCCACCGGTTCCTCTGAAAGCAAAGATGTTTTCCAGGTGCATCTGTCCGGTCTTGGGATTGAGGGTTGAGGATTGGCGCAATTCAAGGCAGAATGCCCGCGCCGCCGGGGGTGCCGGGCGCGCGAACGCGGCGGCAGAAACAGAGCTGGCCGATGGTGTAGTATTTATCGCGATCCAGCCAATCCAGGTGCGTGCAGAGCATCGGCAACAGGAAGCCAAAAGGGATCGCGAGAAACGGCCAGAACAGCACCCGGACGCCGCGCTCGAAGAATTCCAGTACATCGATAAACTTCCGCCCCATGAACCAGAAATAGCCGCCCAACGGCCGGATCTGATCCACCGCGAACCCGGCTTCTTCCAGCAGATTCTGCGCGCCATAGCGCGTGAAGCGGTAATAATCGTGCGGCATCTGGTGCTCTTCCCACATGGTGGGGACAATGATCATCAGCTGGCCGCCGGGCTTTAAGGCGCGCGCCATTTCGTGCAGGGTCTGGCGTGGGGAGGGCGTGTGTTCCAGCACCGCGACGCTCAACATGCCGTCAAAAGTGTGCGCGCGAAAGGGCAGCGCTTCCACGCGGGCCCAAGCGTCGATCTTGCCGTAATTCCAATCGCCCTCGCCAACGCCCAGGTCAATGGCGCGGTATTGATGGCCGGCCCGGGCCACATCGGGCCGGTATTGGGCTTCGCCCGCGCCCGCATCCAGAACCAGCGAATTGGGTGGGAGCTTCGCGGAAAATTCGCGGACCGCATCCACCACGAAGCGGTCGAAAGGATTGATCTGATCGATCACAAAGCGCGGGATGAGCGCGCGCCCCAGGGCCACCACCTTGCGGTTTAACATGGTTTCCGCATCGCTTCATATCCGCCCCACTGCCACCAGACCTGGCCCACGAAAAGCAATGGGCTGAGCGGCAGCGCGTCCGGACATTGCGGTAAATTGCGAGCCACCAGATACGCGGTGCCGGCCGCGGCCAGTGCCGGAAGCAACAACAAACGCGCCGAGGGACTGGCGGGAAACAG
>DATHNM010000341.1:0-2792 GCA_035486095.1 Bryobacteraceae bacterium | reverse complement strand
GCACGACATAACCCGCCATGCCCGCCATCGCTGCCAGCGGCTGTGCGATATGAACAGCGCCCACCAGCACGAGTTCCAAAGGCGGGTTGTGCACTTCCAGAAACCAGATGCGGCCTTCCACTTCGGCCTCGGCGCTGGCATCGGCGCGAGCGGCAGCGCGGGCCGCCAGACCCAGCGCGGTATTGTCGCTGGACGGATCGATCAGCCGCTCTTCGTGGCTGGCTTCCTGTCCGCCGAGATCGAGTGCCCGGACCCAGGCTTTGGCACCGTTGCGCACCAGCGTATCGAGAATATCGCGTTTCATCCCCGGACCGGCTCGACCAGGATCTTGATGCGGCCGCCGCAAGCCAGGCCCACATCCCAGGCTTGCTGGTCGGTCACGCCGAATTCCAGTTCGCGATTCTTCCCGTCCCGAACGGCCTGAAGCGCGGCTTCGATCACCGCGCCTTCCACACAGCCGCCTGAGACCGAGCCCAGGAACGCGCCATCGCCCCGCACGGCGATCTGGCTTCCTGCCGGCCTGGGCGCCGAACCCCAGGTCTTGATCACGGTGCCCAGCGCTACCTTGTGGCCCTCGGCCAGCCAGGCGGAGGCTTTTTGCAGTTCTTCACTCATGAGCAAAGTTTCAGCCGCAGAGGGTCAAAGCACAAGTTATATGAAAAGGCCCCCAATTGATTTCCGTCCGAGCCGCTTCTAAGCAGGGGAGAGGTTTTCGGGGATCCGTCATGCGTGCGCTGTTTGCTCCTGTCCTTGCCGTCCTGGTGCTCACTTTTGCAAGCGGCTGCGCGCTGGCCGCCAGCGGTCCCCAGACCGGACTTCCCGTTGAGACCATCACGATCGACACCAAGACCGGGCCGCATCCCTTCAAGGTGGAAGTGGCGGCCGACGACGAGAGCCGCGAGATCGGCCTGATGTTCCGCAAGGCCATGGCGCCCGACGCCGGCATGCTGTTCGATTTCCACACGCAGCAGGAAGTGAGCTTCTGGATGGAGAACACCATCCTGCCGCTGGACATGTTGTTCGTGCGCGCCGACGGCACCATCGCCCGCGTCAAGGAAAACGCCGTGCCCTATTCGCGCGAGACCATCCCTTCCGGCGCGCCGGTGCAGTTCGTGATCGAGCTGAATGCCGGGCGCGCCCAGGCCCTGGGAATCAAGGAAGGGGGCCACATTCAAGCCCCGGAAATACAGCAGAAACGGCATTAATTCGCCTGCGGTTGCCCAGGTCCGGCGCAGCGTATATGGAAGCCTGCCTGAGACGGCGGAGCGTAGCGCAGCCTGGTAGCGCATCTGCTTTGGGAGCAGAGGGTCGTGTGTTCGAATCACACCGCTCCGACCATTTTTTGTGAGGGAGACGACATTGCGCGCGCGCATCTACAAACCGGCCAGGAACGCGATGCAGTCGGGCAGGGCCCGCACCAAACTATGGCTGCTGGAATATGAGCCCGAGAGTGCGCGCGTACCCGATCCGTTGATGGGCTGGACCAGCTCCCATGATATGCGCCAGCAGGTGGCGCTGGAGTTCGACACGCGCGAAGAAGCGGTGGCCTATGCGGAACAACACGCCATCCCCTATCAAGTGTTCGAGCCGCATGCGCCCAAGCCGAAACCCAAAGCCTATTCCGATAATTTCCGCTTCGACAGAAAAGTCCCCTGGTCGCACTAATGCAGGGCTCCGGCTATGCGCTTCGCGCGCCATCGCCCCGCAGATTCTGGTTACAGGCCGTTGAGGCCTCGGCATTTTCTGCGATGCCCTGTTTTGGGATAGCCAAGTTTCTGGCTTAAACTGACGGCGAGACTCCGTAGCTCAGCTGGATAGAGCACCTGCCTTCTAAGCCGGTGGTCGTTGGTTCGAATCCAACCGGAGTCGCCAGTTTCTTTTAGCGAGCGACGCGAACTCAATAAGGCACCGGATCGTCCCATTCCGTCCGCTTGCGTTTGCGCAACAGCCAGAACTGAATCCCTCCGGAAACAATCAGGCAGGTGCCCGCAATCGCCGCCAGGGTCCGAATGACCACATCATTCGTCGCTCCGGCTATCATCAAAAGAGGAAGGCCGGCGACGCCGGTGAGGATCGCCAACAGACGCCTGATGGTGCGTTTAATGGCCATTACCCCGTCCCCGGTCGCGCGACTCTTATACCGTCTGGGCCGACCGCTGGATACGTGACGGGAGAACGCCTACTCCGCCGCCTTTTCCATCGCCGGTTTTGCGGCGCGGCGGGCGAAGATCAGAACGTGATGGATGGTTTCCTTGAGGCCGGTGGTGACCACATCGGCTTCGGTGGCCTCGACGCTGTCGAGATAACGGGAATGATCGTCGCCCAATCCCCAGAAGATTGTCAGGATGGGAATGCCGGGCATGCGTTTGCGCAACCGGCGCACCTGGCCACGCGCATTCTTGTAGGTTCCAGGTTCGAGATAGGAGAGGCAAGCGAGCTTCACTTCGCTCACATCCAGCGCTTCGATCTGTCCCGCCGCGACTTGATCGGCGGAAACTGCCTGGCCGCCCAGGCCATATTTGTCCAGCGTGTCCACCAGCAGCAAAGCGGCGGCTTCGTCCAAGGGTCCGCGACCGCCGATGCAAAGCACCGGCTTTCCCTGCTGCCATGATGACGGCAGCACCACGTCCTGCACGCCTTCCTTGCGTCCGGAAAGATTGTGGATCACGCCCTTGATGGCGTCGCGGATGCGCGCCTGGCGCATGGGATCGAGCGCGCCGCGATTGACGTCGGCCTGCGCCAGCATCAGGGCGCGCGCCGCGACTTCGTCGTAATAGCCGACCAGACTGTTG
>DATHNM010000340.1:0-8288 GCA_035486095.1 Bryobacteraceae bacterium | reverse complement strand
TTAGCGGGTCGGATCGGGCGCTGCTTTTTGGCGGTAAACCGGCGTGCTGGATTCCTCCGGGGGCAACGGAAATCAGCGACCCGGTGGAGATGGATCTTCCGCCGGCCAGCGATCTGGCGGTGAGCATCTACATACCCGAGACTGCCGCGGCCGACACCATGCACGCCGTGGGATTGCATACCACGTACATTTCGAAGGAAGGCGATGCCACGGCTGCTCCCGCGATGGCTGACGCAACCACCACGCAATCGTTCTATTTCCTGACGAACGTGGACGTGGCCGCGCCTCCCAGCACGGCGGCCATTGTGACTTTTGGCGATTCCATCACCGATGGCGCGGTGTCTACGCCCAATACCGATCGCAGCTGGCCGAGCGATCTGGCCCGGCGCCTGGCCGCCTCTGGCGGTGCGAATATCGCCGTGCTGAATCAGGGCATCTCCGGCAACCGGCTATTGCGCGATGGCGCGGGAGTGAACGCGCTGGCCCGCTTCGATCGTGACGTGCTGGCGCAGCCCGGCGTAAAGTGGCTAATGATTTTGGAAGGCATCAACGATATCGGGCTGGGTTCGGCCACCGACCCGGTGACTTCAGACGATCTGATCGCGGCCCTGAAGCAGCTTATCTCGCGCGCGCACGAGCATGGCATCCAGGTGATCGGCGGCACGCTGACGCCTTACGAAGGCGCGGCCTACGCGCGCGAATCCGGCGAAGAGATTCGCATGTCCGTGAACCAGTGGATCCGATCGTCCGGCGCGTTCGATGCAGTGGTGGATTTTGAAGCCGCTACGCGCGATCCGGAACATCCCAAGCAATTCCGGCCGGGCTTCAACAATGGCGATCACCTGCATCCGAACGATGCCGGATATCAGGCCATGGCGGATGCCATCGATCTAGCGGTGTTCGGTTTGAAGGGTACTTCCGAACCCCGGCCGTAAGGGAGGTTCAGACTCTTTCCAGCAGTGTGGCCATGCCCTGGCCCACGCCAATGCACATGGAAGCGATCGCATAGCGCTTGCCGCTCTTCTGCAACTGATGGGTCGCGGTAAGAATCAGGCGCGCGCCGCTCATTCCCAGTGGATGTCCCAGCGCGATGGCGCCGCCATTGGGATTCACCTTCTCGGAATCGTCGGGCAATCCAAACGCACGCGTCACGGCCAGGGACTGCGCGGCGAACGCCTCGTTGAGTTCCAGGAAATCGATCTGATCCATGGACATCTTCAGGCGCGCCAAGAGCTTTTGGATGGCGGGAATGGGGCCTACGCCCATTACACGCGGTTCCACGCCGGCAGCCGCGGCGCCCAGCACGCGCGCCAGCGGAGTAAGTCCAAATTTCGCGGCGGCTTCTTCCGAAGCGACGAACAACGCACAGGCGCCATCATTGATGCCCGATGCGTTGCCGGCGGTCACCGTACCGCCTTTGCGGAACGGCGTCGGCAGCTTCGCCAGACCCTCCAGCGTGGTCTCCGGCCGGATGTGCTCGTCGTCAGAAACGGTCTTGGAGGCGCCCTTGGGACCAGGAATTATCACCGGTGCGATTTCTTCGCCGAAGAAACCAGCCTTCTGCGCGGCCGCCGCCTTCAACTGCGACCCGAGAGCGAACTTGTCTTGCGATTCGCGATCGATCTTGTAATCCTCGGCGACGTTCTCGCCGGTTTCCGCCATCGAATCGGTTCCGTATTTAGTTTGCAGCGCGGGATTAATAAATCGCCAGCCCAGCGTGGTGTCGAAGATCTCGGCGTTACGCGCGAAAGGCGTGGTGGCCTTGCCCATCACGAAGGGCGCACGGCTCATGCTCTCCACCCCGCCTGCGATGGCCAGCGACATCTCGCCGGCGGCAATGGCCCGCGATGCAAGCGCAACCGCTTCCATGCCGGAGGCGCACAAACGATTCACCGTCACGCCGGGCACGGTGTGCGGAATGCCCGCAAGCAGCAGCGCCATACGCGCCACATTGCGATTGTCCTCGCCGGATTGGTTGGCGCACCCTAGCACCACTTCGTCGATCGCGCCCCAGTCGCCCTGCGGGAACCGGGCACGCAATGTCGCCAGCGTATGGGCCGCAAGATCGTCCGGCCTTACAGACGACAGCGCTCCGGCGTAGCGCCCGATGGGTGTGCGGACGCCTTGGCAAATGTAGGCAGTTGGCATAATTTAGACCTGAGTGAAATGCGAAAGGCACCCACGCGGGTGCCCTTCGGACAGTTTAATTGGAGCGCGGCAGGCAGGCGAGCGGGAATTACTTCGCTTTTTTCTGCTTCTGTTGGCCGACGCGGATCTTGAAGTGCTGCAGCTTGGATTCCTGGAACGCTTTGTGATCGTGACGCGCCACGACATCGGTGAGATAGGCGTCCACGTTGGCGTCCTTGGGCAGGACCGCCATGACCGTGAAGCTATCGTTGCAGGATGGGCAGAAGGGGCGGAAACGCTTAACGTTTGGGATGGCCATAAGCTTTAGTTTATCACGTCTTTTGCATTTTTCCGAAACCGGCCCTCTTGAAAGTGTATGCGTCCCAAAGGCCTCTCGAGCCACGCGAGAATAGGGCATGCTCTCGCGCGCAGCCGCTTTGGAAAGCTTGAAACAGGCCACCAAGACGGCTATCGCGGGCGTCATCTCCCTCTACCTCACCAACCTTTTCCACTTACCGGAAGGCTATTGGGCCGCCATTACCTCGCTGATCGTCATGCAATCCAACGTCGGCGCTACGTTGAACGCTTCGCGCACGCGCCTGGCGGGGACGGCTATTGGCGCGATAGTGGGCGGCATCTTCGTGGCCATTTTCGGAATGAACATGCTGGCCTTCGCGTTGGCGGTGGCCATCGCTTTTTCGATCTGCGACCTGCTGCATCTGGCGGAGAGCCAGCGGCTGGCCACCGTAACCGTTGCGATCATCATGCTGATCGCCCATACCAGTTCCGCGTGGATTATCGCCCTGCATCGCTTCTCCGAGGTCGCGCTCGGAATTTTGATTGCGCTGCTGGTGTCCTTAACTTTGTGGCCAAATCACGCTCGCCGCAGCGTCCGCCAAGGATTATCGGAAACCCTGCTGGCCGTGGCCAGGCTGTATCGGGCCGTTATGGACAGCTATCGCGGCGTTGGCGCCGCGCCCTTGCAAGAGCTCAAGTCCGTGGCATCCGCTGCCATCCGCAGGAATAACGATTTACTGCAGAACGCGCTGCAGGAATCCTTCGGCCCGATGAAAGAGCGGGAGTCGCTGGCTTTGCTGGAGCATCAAGTGGAGCGCATTTTTCATGCGGTAGAGGCCTTGGAGTTCGCCGTTCGCGATGGGTCGTCCGATACTTACTTTCACAACTTCGCTGCCGGATTGGAGGGCCTGGAGAACGGCATCTCTCTGGCTCTGGAGTCGCTCGCGAAAGGCATTGCCACGGGAAAGCTCGCCGCGCAGTGGCCGGATCTGGCCGGTCTGGTCGCCGGGCTGGATGAGCAGGCCGTAGCGGCCCGCAAGGCCGGCGCCAGCATGCATTATCCTCTCGATGAAATTCTGCGGTTTTATTCCCTGCTGCTCAGCTCGCGCAACCTGACGGGTGAATTGGAACTGGCGCGGCCGGTTGCGGCTATGCGATCGGCGCAGGCCACAGCCACGCCCAGTAGCTAAAACGCGATGCAGGTGTTCGCGAACGAACATCCGGCATCCACGCCGGGCTGGTTAAGTATTTGAGGACGTTCACCCCAGATGCCGTGCAAGCTGGCAATGAGATTGCACCATTGGGAGGCATGACTCTCGAATCCATTCATGCAGCAGTGGTGGGCGAGACGGACTTGCAAAAGGTGCTGGTCGTGGACGATCAACCGGACGTTCGAGAAGCGCTGCGCCTGTTGCTGAAAGGCGCGGGCTACGCCATCGAAACGGTTGCATCGCCCGGCGAAGCGCTGGCCGCGGCCGCGTATGGCGGTTACCACCTGATCATCGTAGACATGAACTACACCTGGGACACGACATCGGGCGAAGAAGGCTTGCGGCTGGTGGATGAGCTGCGCGCGCAGCGGCGCGATGTGCCCATCATTGCGATGACCGGCTGGAGCACCATCGAACTCGCCGTACAAGCCATGCAGCGCGGAGCCCGCGATTTTGTTCCGAAGCCCTGGGACAATCGCCGCTTCCTCTCCGTGGTTCAGAAGCATTTGAATACCCAGCCGAGGCCGGAGCGCCCGTTAGACGCGGAGCTTGCGATTGCGCGCCTGGTGCAGAAAAAATTGCTGCCCCAACCGCGTTTCAGCGCCTATGGGTTGAGCTGCGAGTGCGCCTCGCTGCCGGCGGGTGAGATCGGTGGCGACCTGTACGATTTCTTCGAAATCGATACCGGAACCATGGCCTTTCTCTTGGGAGATGTCAGCGGCAAGGGAATCGGCGCCGCGCTGCTGATGGCAAATCTGCAGGCTACTATTCGCGCACAGCGCGAGCTGGCAAGGTATCCGGCGCGCTTGCTGGAGCGGGCGAATTATCTCTTTTTCGAGTCCACCCGGCCGGAGCATTTCGCCACGCTGTTCTACGGCGTTTACGATGCCGGCACACGCACCATCCACTACGTGAACTGCGGACATCCCTCGGCAGTGCTGCTGCGCGCCAATGGAAATTTCGAACTTTTGGACGCCAGCGCCACGGTGCTGGGCGCTTTCCAGGACCGCGGATTTGAAGAGCGTTCGGTGACGCTGGGGACCGGTGACCGCCTGCTGCTGTTTTCAGACGGCTTCTCGGAAGCGAAGATGGATGAAGCGGACGATTGGGCATTTAAGACCATCCTGCGGATGGCCCCAGCCCGTGCCGGCGGCCTGGCAGGCGCGCTGGCATCCATGGCAGCGTCGGGAGGGAAACAGGCCGACGACATAACCGTACTCGACATCCGCGTGAATTAACGGGCCTCCGCCTTTCCCACGCCGCCTTGGAAGCGCATGTTAAAATCGGTTTCCTTCAGCATGGATGCAACCAAGCCGGCATTAGAGTACGCTCCCTACCAGGAAGACACCCAGCTCGCACGGTATATCAAGAATTACCCGCGCAGCTTCACGCGCAACCCGTCGCAGCCTTTGATTGAACGGCCGCTGACTTTGTCCGAACTCACCGGGCCGCTGGCGCTCGATCATCGGCTGGGTCTGAGCGCCGAAGACATGGCGCATCTAACCCCGGAAAGTCCGCGAGCGATCGGGCAATACATAGAAGTAACGGGCCGCGTTGTCGATGAAGATGGCGCGCCTCTGGCCGGTTCCATGGTCGAGATCTGGCAGGCCAATTCGGCGGGCAAGTACGTTCATGAGATGGATCGCCATGAAGCGCCTGTCGATCCGAACTTCAGCGGGCTGGGCCGCTTCGTTACCGATAGCGAAGGGCGCTACAAATTTCGTTCCATCAAGCCGGGCGCTTATCCGGTCACCGAATCGGACTGGTGGTGGCGTCCGCCGCACATTCACTTTTCGATTTTTGGGCCAAGCTGGATGAACCGGTTCATTACGCAGATTTTCTTCCCGGGTGAGCCGCTGAACGAGGTTGATCTTCTGCTGAACGCGGTGCAGGATCCGGAGGCGCGCGATCGGCTGATCTTTGAGACCGCGCCCACCGTGGTTGGCGCTGTGAACTTCCTAACGTTCCGCCGGGATTTCGTCCTGCGCGGGAAGCAGCGCACGCCGGCCGTGGATTGAATGATTACTTCTCCTTACTGCACCATCGGTCCCTTTTTCCCGGGCGAGTTTGTCACCGGCCAGGAAGACCTGACCAACTTTCAGGGAAAACAGGCGCGCGGGCAGCATATTGTCCTGACCGGCCGCGTGCTGGAGGAAAGCAATCGTCCGATCTTGAACGCCATCGTCGAGATCTGGCAGCCGGACGCCAACGGTGTGTTTCGCCATCCGCTGGATCCGCGTGCGCAGGATGCCGATCCGGGATTTTTCGGCTGGGGCCGCGCGCGAACCAATGCCGACGGACGCTATTCGTTTCGGACCGTGCTGCCGGGTGCTCCCGCTAACGGTTACGGAAGCGGCCAGCCGCGCTGCCCGCACTTGAATCTGATGCTGCTGGCCATTGGTCTGACGCGCCGCCTGGTCACCACCGTATTTTTTGCGGAAGCTCCTGATTTTATTCGCGATCCTGTGCTGGATTGCGTCCCCGATCCAGCCGCCCGCGGGCGTATGTTCGCGCGCCTCGAAAAAGACCGGAACGGCGCCGCCGGTGCTCCCGTCTACCGCTACGATATTGTTACCCGGGGCGAATCGGAGACGCCTTTCTTTTTGGATTAGAAACGTCTAACAGACGCGTAACGGTTAGCCTAAATCTGCATCTAACGAAGGAATGGAATCGCAGGGAGGTATCCAGTGAGCGCCAAACACCCGAATCCCGCGAAGATTGTGATGGTGGAAGACAATTCGGCGGATGTGTTTCTGCTGCGCCATGCGTTGGACCAGCATGCTGAAGAGTACGCCTTGCAGGTTCTGCGCGACGGCGAAGAAGCTATCGAATTCGTAAATCGGCAGCGTTCGGCGGCGTCGGAAGCTGAACCCTGCGTGATCGTTTTAGATTTGCATCTGCCGAAACACGATGGAACCACCGTGCTCAGGGTGATCCGGCAAGAGCCGGCCTTGGCGCTGGTGCATGTCGTGGCGCTAACTACTTTGGCCAGTCCCAAGGACGAACAAGAGGTTCGCGAACTGGGCGTCAGATTGTACAAGGCGAAGCCAACCTTGGTGGAAGAATGGATCAAGCTGGCGGGCGAAATCCTGGACATCTGCAAAGAGCAGAGCCGGGTAGCTTTTGTCTAATCCCTTCCTTACTGCAGCCACCACCGCATTGAATCCGATGCCGCGGTGAAAAATTCTTCCCTGGAATTCGTCAGATCTGTTCTGGTCCAATTGCCCGCCGGTTTGTAATTCGGATCGTGAAATACCCACAACTGCCCGCGATCGGCATGTACCAGAATGGGTGCGCCGGTCGTGCAATCGTAATTTTCGTTGTCGATAGTGAACGTGAGATGCTTGCCGTCCACCACACCGACGTCCTGAAATTGCGGTTGATCCACCTGTTCACTGGAAAAGAAGTAACCGCCGCGCCCGGGGATGTAGAACATCGCGTATCGCCCGCTTACATCGGAGCCGGCGCCCCCCGGCGATGCTGGTTGGCCGTGAATGGCCACCTTCAGGCCGGACAGCCGAATTTTCGCCGAAGCCTCCGCGTTGTCGCTCACGCCGCCCCGTTGGCCGAACAGGATCTGAACCCGATCCGTCAACGTCTGCCCAGCCCCCGGATTGGTGGGGATGGGGATGCTGAAACCTTCCCCTGAGCCTAGTAACGGCGATTCCAGTGTGGAAGAGAGTGTCGGGGTCGGCTTGCCACCATCCGCATTAGGGAAGCGCGTGGCGAAGGCGCCGGTGGCAGCTTTGGCCGTTATGCGAAAGTTCTGTCCATCCGCCGTGCGCGTAACCTCCAGCTCATAGGCGAAGACAGCCAGATCGTTTTCATCGCGGAATATTCTGTAAAAGCTGTCGCCAGAGGCGGGTTCGAGACTGGTTTTCAACATCACGGGCGTGGCGTTGTCCGAACGCGCCGCGATGCTGAGCTGGACGCCGTTGCTGAGGGCTACCCGGGCGAAGTCCTGGCCATGACAGACGACGGCCAGAAGCAGTAGTGTGATGCGCATTATTAAGGAGCCTCATGCAACCCGAGGGCCAGACGGACCGATTCGATGGGCATGTCTTTCCAATTCCGGGTCAGGTTGTCGATGCTCATGAAGGATCGCGTTTCCATGCGGTCGATATACAGCCGGCCGTAAAGATGATCGATTTCGTGCTGCAGAATGCGCGCATACCATCCCTGGGCTTCCACGCGCTGCGGCTGGCCGCGCTCGTCCCAATATTCGACGGCCACTTCACGCGAACGTTTCACCAGGGCGCTGAAGCCAGTGAGACTCAGGCAGCCTTCGAAGAACTCGACCTGGTCTTGTGATTGTTCGACAATGCGGGGGTTGATCAGGACCTGAAACGGAACCGATTCGCGCTCACGTTCGGCCAGACGGTCAGCCGAGATGTCCTTGGAATATTCGGGGCGGTCCTCGATGACCGCGAGTTGCAGGCCTAAACCGATTTGCGGCGCAGCCAAGCCCACGCCCGGTGCGTCGCGCATGGTTTCATGCATCCAGACGATCAGTTGCTGCGTTTCCGGGAGCGCAATTTCTTCCTGTAACAGGGGCCGCGCGCGTTGCCGCAGCACTGGCTCCCCCACTTGAACAATCTTCAGCCGCACGCTTTGATTCTAGCCGCTCGCCGCGAAGGGAGAGGTTTCGCGGCG
>DATHNM010000339.1:0-4987 GCA_035486095.1 Bryobacteraceae bacterium | reverse complement strand
AAATAGCAGGAAAAACTTCATCATTTGAAACAGCCTCCCCATCATTGAAACAGCCTCCCAATGTCCGGCATTGCCGGAGTAGTAGGCTATAATGAAGCTCTTTCAGAGAAACAGCCAGGGTTTTACGGTAGTATACGTAGGCCTGCCCGCCGAAGCATGATAGATGCAAGCGAAGTAAACGCGGCACTTGGGCGCATTCTTGCGACTCCGGCCTTTGTTCGTTCGCCTCGTCTGGCTGAATTCCTCCGATACGTGGTGGGGCAGCGCGTGGCCGGACGAACCGACGCCCCAAAAGAATCGGAAATCGGCTCGCAGGTCTTCGGCCGGCCATTGGATTATGACTCCCGCATTGACCCGGTAGTCCGCGTTCAAGCCCGCTTGCTGCGATTCAAGCTGCACGAATATTACGAGACCGTAGGAAACAACGACGCGGTCCGGATCGATCTGCCCAAAGGTTCCTACCTGCCTGCGTTCTCTACCGAGCCGTCCGCCAGCCAAACTCCCGCCGCGCCGCCGCCATCCCGCCGGTCCGTAAATCTTGGCTGGGTGGTCGCGGCCGTGCTGATCGTGGGCGCATTCATCACGGTCGCTATTTCTTGGAACGCCTGGCGCGAGGCCATCGGAAAAGTGTGGGCCAAGACCCTGCCGGTGCGGCCCAAGGCCGCTCAATCGCCCGCGGCGGACCTTTATCTGAAGGGCCGATATTACTGGAATAAGCGCACGCCTGACGATCTGCAGAAGGCGGTGGACTATTTCACGCAGTCCATTGTCGCCGATTCCGGTTACGCCAGAGCGTACGTTGGCCTAGCCGACTGCTACGGCCTGCTGCGCGAGTTCGCCGCCATGCCAGATAGCGAAGCGTGGCCCCGGGCGCTGGCTGCCGCGCGCAAGGCCGTGGAACTGGATGACTCGCTGGCCGAAGCCCACAGCTCTCTTGGGTTCGATCTGTTTTACGGAGCCCTGGACTTAAAGAACGGAGAGCGCGAACTAAAACGCGCCGTGGAGCTGAATCCAAATTATGCGGAGGGCCACCATTGGTATGCCACCGCTTTGATGTCGGTAGGACGGCTGCCGGAGGCCGCCGATGAGATGGAGCGTGCCCGTGAATTGGATCCGGCCTCCCGCTCCATTCTGGCCGACCAGGGCCTGGTGCTTTTCTATCAGGGCAAGCGTGAGCAGGCCATCGAGCAACTGCGGCAGATTGAGGCCGCCGAACCCGGGTTTCGCTCGGCGCACCTGTATCTTTCTTATATCTATTTCGCTTCCAAGGACGATCGCGACTACCTGGCGGAATCGCGGATCGCGGCGCAATCATCGCACGATTCCACTGAGTTAGCCGTGGTTTCAGAAGCCGAAAAGGGTTTCCGGGCGGGTGGATCGCAAGGCATGCTGGAAGGTCTTTTGCGGATTCAGAAAAAGCTGAATGTTGAAGGGCGCTATCCCGCCTACATGGTGGCGGAGACCTACGCGATGCTGGGCAGGAGGCGCGACGCCCTGGATTATCTGGACGCGTCCTATAAAAACCGTGAGCTTTACATGACCACCCTGCCGATCAACGCTGCTTTTGACCGTCTCCATGCCGACCCCGAATACCGGAGCCTGCTCACGCAGCTGGGGATGGATGTCCGCAATTAAGAAACCGGTTGCCCTGACCATTGCGGGTTCCGACGCCAGCGGCGGGGCGGGAATCCAGGCGGACCTCAAAACATTTCATCAATTCGGCGTTTTTGGCGAAGGCGCCATCACCCTGATCGCCGTCCAGAACACGCGCGGGGTGCAGCGCGTGGAATGCCTGGATGCCGAACTGGTGGCCGATCAGATTCGGGCCGTGATCGGCGACATTCCGCCGGGCGCGGCGAAGACCGGAGCGCTCGGGAATCGCGCGATTATCGAAGCGGTCACGGCGCTGGCCCGGGATTTTCCCTTCCCGCTGGTGATTGATCCCGTGCTGGTGAGCAAGAACGGCACACCCTTGCTGGCGCCCGATGCCATCCAGACGCTCAAAACATTTTTACTGCCAAATGCTTTTTTGCTGACGCCGAATCTGGATGAAGCGTCGCTCTTGACCGGCATGGAGGTTCGCGATCTTGCCGGGATGCGCGGCGCGGCCCAGAAATTGGCGGCCATGGGACCGCAAGCCGTGCTGGTGAAAGGCGGCCACTTGGGCGGCGATCCCATCGATATCCTTTTTCACCGGGGCGAATGGACCGAGTTCACAGCGGCGCGCATCGAAACCCGCCACAGCCATGGAACCGGCTGCACTTTCTCGGCGGCCATCACGGCGTCGCTCGCTTCGGGCATTGATCTTCAGGAATCAATCCGGCGGGCGAAACGTTACATCACCGCCGCGATTGATAACAATCCCGGGCTGGGTGCAGGCTCCGGGCCGCTGGATCACCACGCGCTATTTTGAATCGGCGGAGGCGGGATCGGTCGCAGCCGGTTTAGCTTGCTCGGGCTTGGATTGCTCCGGTAGGATGAACGACGTTTCGCCGGGCCGCAGAAGCTTCAGCTTCTTTCGAATCTCCAGCTCTTGCTCGGACACGCTGCTTTCCAGCTTCTTGATGCGATCCCGCCGGTATTCGTTCTCGCGCTGCAGACTGGCGTTGTCTTCTTCGAACTGGCGAATCTCGTTCCAACGCTCTTTTAGAGCGGGCAGACCTTGCGGGCCGCGGAGTTCCGCCAACCCGTAAGCGCCAATCAGAGCGAAAACAACCAGAATAAGAACGCGGCGAACTGAACTACTCATTAAGATCCGGTATGAGTCCTTACATTTGTTTATAATCCTCTTTTGCCAAAAGATCCAGAGGAAGAACGAAAAAAATTGCCATGACCGACAAGATTGTTGTGCTCAGCACCTGCTCTTCGGCAGAAGAAGCTCAGCGAGTGGCGCACGCGCTGGTGGAGAAACGGCTCGCGGCATGTGTCAACGTGCTGCCTGGAGTTCGCAGCGTGTATCACTGGAAAGACAAGGCCGGCAAGGACGCCATTGAAGACAGCGAGGAAGTGCTGCTGGTGATCAAGACCAGCCGGGCGCTGCTGGAAAATTTGAACGGCGAGATCGAACGGCTGCACTCCTACGAAGTGCCGGAAGTAATTGCACTCGCCGTGGTGGATGGCTCGGAACGTTATCTCGCCTGGATGAATCGTGAGCTGGCGCACAAGCCCAGCCTATGATGGCGAGCGTTATACCGCGCGACGGCGCGTACCCTTGCCGCGCGGGCCGAACGATCGGACCTGCCGCTTGGCGTGAGGCGCGTGCGAAGGGATAACGATTACGGGCGCGATATGCTTGTCGGCGTGCTTTTCCACAGCGATGTCGGCCGGGACCTGGCGGCGCACCAGCTTGGCATCCAAGGTCCGCTCGATCTTCGATATTTCCGAGCGCTCCCCTCGGGTAGCGAAGGTGGATGCGATTCCAGTGGCGCCGGCGCGGCCCGTTCGTCCCACGCGATGAATGAAGTCTTCGGGAACCTGGGGAAGATCGTAGTTCACCACGTGCGCGATTCCTTCCACATGAATGCCGCGTGAAGCTACATCGGTAGCCACCAGCACCCGGTAATCGCCGTCCTGGAAGCCGCGCAGCGCCTGTGTGCGCTGGTTCTGGCTGCGGTTGCCGTGGATGGCCGTGGCTTTCAGGCCTTCACGCGACAGCTTCTTCGCCAGCTTCTCCGCGCCGTGCTTGGTACGGGCGAAAACCAGGAAGGAGCCTTGTTCCCGATCGAGCATCATTTGCAGCAGACCCAGTTTTCGGTCCTGCTCCACTTCATAGAGATGCAGCTCGATTTTTTCGATCGGCTTGGAGGTGTCGCCGGCTTCCACGCGCACCGCGTCGCGGACATGTGTCTGGACCAGGTGCTTCACGGAACTTTGAATGGTCGCCGAGAAGAGCAGCATCTGGCGATCGGACGGCGTGGCCGCGATGATCTTCTTGACGGTGGGCAGAAAGCCCATGTCGAGCATGCGGTCGGCTTCGTCCAGGACGAGAATCCGGACATTGCGGAAATCAACCAGGTTGCGGCCCATAAAATCCGACAGACGGCCGGGGGTTGCAATCAACACCTGCGAGCCGTTGCGGATGGACCTCAACTGCGAATTCTCGCTCAGACCGCCCACTGCGATGGAGGCGCGGATGCCGGTGCCGGCCGCCATTTTGACGAAGGTGTCGTTGATCTGCATGGCGAGTTCGCGGGTGGGGCTCAAAACAATGGCGCGCAGGCCCGGGCCCGCCGCTAGTTTGGGCAGTTCGCTAATGGTTTGCAGGATGGGCAGGACGAACGCGAGGGTTTTTCCAGTGCCGGTTTGCGCGGTTGCGACCAGGTCGCGTCCAGCAAGCGCGGGCTCAATAGCCAGAGCCTGGACGGGAGTGGGGTCGACAAAGCCGTGCTTGGCGAGATTGCTCCGTAGCGGAGCGGAAAGGGGGAGTTCAGAGAAACTTTTCATTTTTGGTTTTGCGGATGAGAATCGACGAGCCGACTACCGGTGAGGGGAGAGGGGGTTGCGGATCAACTTCCAGTAGGTCTTATTGTAGCTTATTTAGGGACTTAGCCGCCAGCCAGGCTTTCGATTGCTGGCCCACGATGTCCACCAGGTTGCCGATCGCCAGGTTGACGTCCACCAGATGCAAACCCCAGTCCGGTGCGATGCGGCCACCGAAGCGAAGATCGCCGGGGATATCGTTGGTGCGAGGGCCTGCGGGATCCGGGTGCACAGTCACCGCCAGGTAGGTGGCGTTTTCGTTCGATGCGCACTCCGCAGTCAGCAGGCCGGGAACGCTCACCCAGGGCGTGTCGACGGGCCGTTCCCCAGTTACCCAGGCAATGCCCCCGCCATTCCTGGGCAGGTAGGCGCGCATTTCGCCGCTGCCACCGCCCAGCGACGTTGGATTGGCGCAGGCCGCCGTCATACCCGCTCGGGTCGCTTTGCCGAAGCGCGTATTGGCCGGCGGCGGCGCAGTGGAACGGAAAGACGAATAGGCGATCACGCA
>DATHNM010000338.1:0-14609 GCA_035486095.1 Bryobacteraceae bacterium | reverse complement strand
GATGTCAGCCGCGCGCTTGAAACGCAACGCCGGGCCATTGCCGAGAAATTGGAATTGGAGCGCCGCGCGGCCCAGGAACTGGAAATTGCACGGATGGTGCAAGCCCGGCTGTTCCCGCAAACGTTGTCGCACTTTGGGCCGCTGGAATATGCGGGTGTCTGTGTGCAGGCCCGCCAGGTGGGCGGCGATTACTACGATTTTCTGAACCTGGGGCAAGACCGTCTGGGCCTGGTGGTGGGCGATATCGCGGGCAAGGGAATAGCCGCGGCTTTGTTAATGGCCAATTTACAGGCCAATCTGCGCAGCCAGTGCGCCATCGCGCTGGAACATCCGCAGCGCTTTCTGGAATCAGTGAACCAGTTGTTCTTCGAAAATACCATCGAGAGCGCCTACGCAACTCTGCTGTTCGTTGAATATGACAACCGCGAGCGGCGCCTGCGTTACGCCAATTGCGGCCATCTGCCCGGCCTTATCTTGCGAAGCGATCACACGCTGGATCGGCTGGCATCCACCTGCACCGTGTTAGGCCTCTTCGACGATTGGAAATGTTCTATCGGCGAAAGCAGCCTGTTCGCCGGAGATACGCTTGTTTTATATACGGACGGCGTCACCGAAGCCTTCAACGATCATGGCGAGGAATTTGGAGAACAGCGTTTGGTGGACAGCTTGCGCCGGCATAGCGACCAGGGCCCGCGCGCGTTGATGAACTCCATTCTGGATGATGTGAAGCAGTTCAGCCCGCGCGAGCAGCACGACGATATCACGTTGCTGGTGGCGCGCTGCGCGAATTTCTGAACCGCGCGCATCAGCCAGCGTTTTGTACGGCGGTGTTTTCATCGCAGCGCGCGGCACCCGATCAACGCCGGATTTTAGCTCGCTCCGATACAATTCATGTGTGCAACTCACGTCGGTCGACTGGCTGGTCGTCGCGCTCTACTTCCTTTTTAATCTCGCCATCGGCTTCTACTACAAATCGCGCGCCGGCACGAACGTCACGGAGTTTTTCCTCTCCGGGCGCAACGTTCCCTGGTGGCTGGCCGGCACGTCGATGGTGGCCACCACCTTTGCGGCCGACACCCCGCTAGCGGTCACCGGCATGGTCGCCGTAGGCGGTATCGCGGGCAACTGGCTGTGGTGGAACTTCATCGCCAGCGGCATGCTCACCGTGTTCTTCTATGCTCGGCTGTGGCGCCGCTCCGGCGTGATGACCGACATTGAATTTTCGGAAATACGCTATTCCGGCAAGCCCGCTGCCTTCCTGCGCGGTTTCCGCGCGCTCTACCTTGGCATCCCCATCAACTGCATCATCCTGGGATGGGTCAATTTGGCGATGGTCAAAATACTGGAACTGGTGCTCGGCATCAACAAGGCGCAAGCGCTCGCAATCGTCATCGGAATGATCGCGCTCACTTCGTTCATTTCAACTCTCTCCGGATTGTGGGGCGTGCTGGTAACCGATCTATTTCAATTCGTCATCAAAATGGGCATGGTCACCGTGCTGGCGGTTTTCGCGGTGCGCGCCGTCGGCGGCATCGACAGCATGAAGATGAAGCTCGCCCTGGTTGACCAAGCGCGCGGAGCGTCCCACGGAGGATCGGTGCTCAACTTCGTCCCTGACCTGCACTCCGCCTGGATGCCGATGATCACGTTTCTGGTCTATATCTCAATGAACTGGTGGTCCACCTGGTATCCGGGCGCCGAACCCGGTGGCGGCGGCTACATCGCGCAGCGCATGTTCAGCGCGAAGGACGAAAAGAATTCCCTGCTCGCCACACTTTGGTTCAATGTCGCCCATTATGCCGTTCGCCCGTGGCCGTGGGTGTTGGTGGCGCTTACTTCGCTCATTCTTTTTCCAGGTCTGGCCGATCCGGAAACCGGCTACATCCGCGTGATGATCGCCTATCTGCCGCCCTCGCTGCGCGGGCTCATGATTGCGGCCTTCGCGGCCGCGTACATGTCCACCATCGCGACGCAATTGAATTGGGGCGCCAGCTATCTGGTCAATGACTTTTATCGCCGCTTCTTAAAGAAGACCGAAACCGAGCGGCACTACGTCACCGCCTCGCAATGGGCCACCGTATTTCTCACCATTATTTCGGCCGTTGTGACGTTCTATCTTGATTCCATCGCGGGCGCCTGGAAATTGCTGCTCGTCACCGGCGCCGGCACCGGAGGCGTCCTGTTGCTGCGCTGGTATTGGTGGCGCATCAACGCCTGGAGCGAGGTATCTGCCATGATCTCGGGGTTCGTCGTTTCGCTCGCCATGCAGACCCTCTTCGGCCTGGACAAAGATCAGCCTCGCGATTTTGCCTGGATCATGATCGTCACCGTTTCCATCACCACCATCGTCTGGCTGGCCGTAACATTTCTTACTCGCCCCGAATCGAAAGACACGCTGGTGGCATTCTATCGCCGCACACATCCCTCGGCTGCCGGCTGGAGACCGATCGCGCGGCTGGCCCCGGATGTTCGTCCATCCACGGGAGGCCTTTCGAATTTACTCGATTGGATCTGCGGCTGTCTGCTGATCTACGGCATTTTGTTCGGTACGGGCAAATTGCTCTTGAAGGAATTTACGAGCGGTTCGCTGCTGCTCGCCATGGGCCTGGCGGCGGGCGCCGTCATCTATTGGGACCTCTCGCGCCGCGGGTGGAGTACAGTGGTGGAATAAGGCGTGAAATCGCTTGCCGCAGTTTTAATTCTTGGATGGGGATGCGCCGCCATCGCCGCCGATAAGCCGCTTGCCATCGTGCACGCTGTTTTCGCGCGCAGCGAAGACGGGCCGCCTGAGGCTTCCGACGAAGACTTCGTTCCCGGCGAAACCATATATTTCAGCTGCCAGGCCGAAGGCTATCGCAAAGCCGACAAACCCGACGATTACGGCAAACAAAATGTCTCTCTTAAATTCGAGATCGAAGTTCGGGATAAAGGCGGTGCATTGCTCAAACCCGTGGAGGATGGCAAAGTCGAAACCACCGTCACGCAGGAAGACAAAGATTGGAAGCCGCGGCTGCGCGAAAGCATCGTAGTTCCACCGCTGGCCGGCACGGGCGAATATACAGTTCTAGTGAAGCTGTCGGATGAACTGGCGAAGGCCACGCTGGAGAAGACCGCGGTGTTTCACATCAAGGGCCGCGACGTTGCGCCCAGCGATACGCTGGTGGTGCGCAACTTCCGCTTCCTGCGCAATGAAGACGACGCCAAGCCTCTGCCTGTGGCCGCGTATCGCCCGGGTGATTCGGTATGGGCCCGCTTCGACATGACGGGCTACAAGCTGGGCGAAAAAAACCAGGTGGACATCGAATACGGCCTCACGGTGCTGCGCGACGACGGCTCGGTAGCCTACACGGAACCGCAGGCCGCAAATCAAAAGATCCAGACGTTTTACCCCCAGCATTATCAGCCCGGCGAGCTGAACCTGAATCTCGCGAAAGACCAGCCTCTCGGAAAATATACGATTGTTCTGGCAGTTCACGACAATCTCGGCCAGCAGATGTACGAAACGCGCGAGACATTTTCCGTCGAATAGCCACTTCCAGGGCAATGGCCCTTTTCCGGACCCGCAGTGCGGCTGTGTTTGGAATCGAAGCGCACCTGATTGACGTGGAAGTGGATATGTATCCGGGCGGTAGCGCGCGTGATTTCATCACGGTGGGCATGCCCGACACCGCGGTGCGCGAGAGCCGCGAGCGTATCAAATCGGCGCTGCTCAATTCCGGCTTTGGCTATCCGAACAAATCTGTAACCATCAATCTGGCGCCTGCCAACGTGCGCAAGGAAGGCGCGGGTTTCGATCTGCCGATGGCTCTCGGCATTTTGGGCGCGATGGGAACCGTGGGTCGAAGTGACGAGCACATGCTGGTGGGCGAACTGTCGCTCGATGGCACTCTGCGTCCGGTGCGCGGCGCGCTCTCCATCGCCGTTTGCGCGCGCCGGCAGGGCATTCCGAATCTGCTTGTTCCTTTCGACAACGCGGCCGAAGCCGCTGTCACCGAAGGCGTGCGAGTCTTCGGCCTGCGGCATCTCTCTGAAGTCGTCACCTGCCTCAACCAGCCCGACAAGTTCCAGCCCACTCCGCCGTCCGCCGCGTGCTCATCTGCATCCGACGAACCCCTGGCCGATTTTCGCGATGTCCGCGGACAAACCAGCGCCAAGCGCGCCCTGGAAGTGGCGGCGGCCGGGGGCCACAACGTGTTAATGATCGGCCCGCCTGGCTCCGGCAAGACGATGCTCGCGAAACGGTTCCCCGGAATTCTGCCGCCACTGACGTTTCAAGAATCCATCGAGACGACGCAGATCCACAGCGTCGCGGGGCTGCTTCCGCGCGGGGTGGGATTGCTGGGCCGTAGACCTTTTCGCTCGCCGCATCACACGGTGTCTGACGCCGGGCTGATCGGCGGCGGCTCCGGAACGCCGCGCCCGGGCGAAGTCAGCCTGGCTCATAATGGCGTTCTGTTCCTGGATGAGCTGCCCGAATTTCCACGCAATGTCCTGGAGATGTTGCGCCAGCCACTCGAAGAATCTTCGGTCACGCTGGCACGCACCAACATGACGCTCTCTTTTCCTTCCGACTTTATTTTGATCGGAGCCATGAATCCTTGCCCATGTGGATACTTTTCCGATCCCACGCGGGAGTGCCGCTGCACCGGTGCGATTATCCAGCGTTACCTGAGCAAGGTGAGCGGTCCATTGCTCGATCGCATCGATCTGCATGTCGAAGTGCCGGCCGTGGCCTATAAAGAACTGCGCGGCAAGGACCAGGGAACGGCGTCGGCGGAAATGCGCGCTCGGGTGGAGGCCGCCCGCGCCATCCAGCGCCGCCGCGGTTTTTATAACGCCCGCATCCCGGCGCGCCTGCTGCGCACTTTCTGCGCTTTGGATGAGGCCGGTGAACGCATGCTCGAAATGGCCGTACGCCGAATGGGTTTAAGCGCTCGCGCGCACGACCGGATTTTGAAGGCCGCCCGCACCATTGCCGATCTGGACAATTCCGACGCCGTCTCCGCCAAGCACCTGGCCGAAGCCGTGCAGTATCGCAGCCTGGATCGAAGCTATTGGAGCTAGGCCGGCGGCCTGTAGTACGCTGTAGCGAGGTTAACCCTTGACAACATCGCGCTGGCGATTTATCGCGCTGCTCGTGCTATTTCAAGCGCCGATACTAGACGCCCAAACGGCGCCCAGTTGGACCCAGCAGTTTCCTGCAGCGAGCCCCTCGTCTCGGGTCTATCAATCCATGGCCTACGATTCCGCCCACGGCCAAACGGTCCTGTTTGGCGGGCAGGATTATAGCGGCATGGCAGGGTACACCGACACCTGGGTGTGGGACGGCTCCAATTGGCTCCAGAAATTTCCGCAAGTCAGCCCTCCCCCGCAATCGGCCCACGCGATGGTCTACGATTCGGCGCATTCCCGGGCCGTTATGTTTAGCCTGACCGACACGTGGTTGTGGGATGGGACCAATTGGACTAAGGCGGCAGCGAGTGGTCCCTCCGGACGCTATGGTCATGCCATGGCTTTCGATTCGGCGCACAACCAAATCGTTCTGTTCGGAGGAGCGGTTGTGAACAACAGCAGCGTCCCTAGCCTGCTGGGTGACACGTGGGTGTGGGACGGTTCCACCTGGACACAGAAATTTCCGAAAGCCAGCCCGCCGGCGCGGTACCAACACGCCATGGCTTTTGATTCCGGTCACGGCCAGGTTGTTTTGTTTGGCGGACTGAACGGAAATCTCCTCAACGAAGATTTCGCCGACACCTGGCTGTGGGATGGGACCAACTGGACGCAGGCCTCCCCGCAAAGCAGTCCCTCCGCGCGCAGCGGTCACGCCATGGCTTATGATTCCAACCAGAATCAAGTGGTCTTGTTTGGAGGATTCGGTGGACCGGGGAATGACACCTGGTTGTGGGACGGCTCCAACTGGACCCAGGGGCCCCAGCAAGCCAATCCACCAACCGGGCGATCTGAACAGACCATGGCGTATGATTCAGCGCACGATCAAGTGGTAATGTTCGGGGGCTACTCCATGGGGCCGTCCCTGCCTGACCTCGGCGACATCTGGACTTATGGCGTCGGTGCCATTCCAATCTCAGGACCGTCTGTCAATGCACTCAGCACGGCGTCGGACTTCGGCAATTTCCCCAGCGCCGCGCCTGGGTCATGGGTGGAAATTTACGGAAATAATCTTGCTCCCGGCACGGACGGCTGGACCGGGGCTGATTTCAGCGGAAACAATGCGCCCACTTTACTGGATGGCGTCCGGGTCACCATAGGAGGGCAAGCAGCGTTTGTGGATTACGTTTCGCAAAACCAGGTGAACGCGCAATTACCGTCCAACATCGCGGGCGAACTGTCGCTCACCGTGACCAATGGCGGCCTGACCAGCGCGCCCGTGGATTTCATCGTCAACGCAACACAACCGGGGTTGCAGGCGCCGTCGAATTTTTTTATCAACGACAACCAATATGTAGCGGCTGTGCTGCCCGACGGATCTTACGTTCTTCCCGCTGGCGCTCTTGGCAGTGTCGCTTCGCGGCCCGCCAAGCCTGGCGAGACCATCGTGATGTACGGTGTCGGATTCGGTTCCGTCAGCCCAAATATTCCGGCGGGCGAGATCGCAAGCGGGGACAGCCGGCTTGTCCTGCCGCTGAAGATGCTGTTCGGACAAGTGCCCGCACAATTGGCGTACTTCGGCTTGGCGCCGGGATTCGTGGGACTGTATCAATTCAACGTCACTGTGCCGGACGTGCCCAACAGCGATGTAGTGCCGTTGACTTTTACATTAGGTGGAACTGCCGGACAACAGAGGCTTTTCACCGCTGTGCATCAATAACTTAACTTATCGAAGCTGAGTAACAACCAACTCACCCCCGCTCGGAAACCTCTGCCATTGCGCAGCGGTCTAAAAGCCATGAGGTTATTACAAATGAATAAATTCGCTCTCGTAGGTTGTTTCAGTTTTCTTTGCATGGGAACTCTCAGCGCGCAAGAGGTATCTCGCTTTTCCTTTGACTTGGGCGGCGGGTTCACGCAGCCAGTTGGTAACACCGGAAGGTTCTTGAATGACGGATGGAACGTGCAAGGCGGCGTAGGTTACAACTTTTCTAATTACATTGGAGTGATGGGGCAGCTGGATTATAACTCCATGGGTATGAATGGCACCGCATTGGGCAGCAGTGGATTTACGGGCGGCGACATTCATGTCTTTTCAGCGACCATCGATCCCATCGTCCATCTGACGCCCAAGAGCCACTTTGACGTCTACGCCATCGGTGGCGGCGGCCTGTATCATTGGTATCAACAATTCTCGGCGCCCACCGGCATTGTGTCTAACTCCTTCGCCGGCTCTTTTCCGCTAGTTATTCCGTCCGTTGGCGACGCTTATTCCGTGAACAAACCGGGCTGGAATGCTGGTATGGGCGTGGCGCTCGGCACTAAGTGGCACGGCAAGGTGTTCGCGGAAGCCCGCTATGTTCACATTTTCCTGAACAACGGCCAGCGTGGCGACTATGTCCCTGTAACCTTCGGGTTCCGTTGGTGACTTCAACACTAAAGTGAGTTACAACGCGGGCGAGTAATATCCGTGCCGGTAGTTAACGTGTAAATCATGCGTTTCAGCGGGCGGAGTTACTCGCACGTTTATAATCCGGTACTTTCCATCGCGTTCGGATTTTAGCGGCGTATATCCCAGCAGATACTGGTTACGCAGTTGATTGCCGATCCGGGCGCTGATGAAAGGCAGATCGTTTAAACTGGCCACCGGATATTCGCGTCCGCCGCTTTGGTCCGCCAGAGTTTCCAAAAGCTGCGGTCCATGCTGTTCCTCTTGCGACCGCCGGGTGTCGTCCGGATCGAAGATGCCCATGGCATAGACCTGCAGATCCGATTCCAGCATGGCGCTCTTGATCTCGCGCTCCGTGTGGCGGCTGCGATTGTCTCCTCCGTCGGATACAATCACCAGCGCTTTACGGGTATTCTGCGCGTGCTTCATCTCGCCCATGGCCATGTGAATGGCGTCCAGTAAGGAAGTGCGCCCGAAGGGCTTGGTGTGGGCGATGCGATCGTATATTTCGTCCGGATCGGAAGTGAATGGGACAGTCAGTTTCGGCCGGTCGCTAAATTCGATCAGGAAAAATTCGTCCTGCGGATTGGACGTTTTGAAAAACGCCGCCGCCGCTTCCGTCGCCTTCTTGATCTTGTTGCGCATACTGCCGCTGATGTCGAACAGCAATCCAATGGAGAGCGGTGCGTCCTCGCGCGAGAAATTTGTAATGGGCTGTTCCACACCGTCTTCAAAGACCCTGAAATCGTCCTTATGAAGATCGGTAACGGGCGTGCCCAGGACATTGGTCACCTGGGCCGGCACCAGCACCAGCGCGGAGTCCACGCGAATGTCCGCCTTGGGAAGGATGGATTGGCCAGTGGAAACGGCTGGCCGGAAACGGGGAAGAATAGAGACCGCGGTATCAACGCCGGACGCCTGGAACGCCCAACAGGGGGAGCACGCAAAAATGGCAACAGCGAGGCACGCCGCGTACGTATCAGTGCGAGCCATTGGCAGATTGTATACCAATGGCAGGTGGCCTGCGCAATCGCCTTTCATGGCATTTGTACTAGCCAGGCTAGGGAACTTGCCTCTTGGCTCTTGGGTAACGTGGCTCTGATAACCTTATCGGTACGTGAGGCTGTTATTTCCGATTCTATTGCTGGCCTGGATCGCCCCGGCGCAGGACTTCGCTGACATCCGGTTGGACAAGGTAGCCGCGGGCTACGCGTTTACAGAGGGGCCTGCGTGGTCTCCCATGGGTTTCCTGGTCTTTAGCGATGTTCCGACTAATAAGCTGATGCAGTTCACAGCCGGAATGCCGGCCAGTGTTTTTCGCGAGAATTCCAACGGCGCCACCGGCAATCATTTCGACGCCCAGGGGCGGCTTTACAGCTGCGAAAGCCATTCCCGGCGCGTAACGCGAACCGACAAAAAGGGCAAGATAGAAGTCCTGGCCGAGCGCTGGCAGGGTAAACGCTTAAACGCCCCGAACGATCTGGCCATTCGCAAAGAGGGCGATGTCTACTTTACCGATCCGGCGTTCGGCAACCAGCAGGACACGCGTGAGCTGGATTTCTTCGGCGTGTATCACATCTCTCGCAAAGGCGAATTGGAAGTGGTGGCAAAACCGAAGGGACGGCCCAACGGCATCGCCCTGGCGCCCGACGGGCGCATACTTTATGTCGGCAACTCGGACGAACGAAATGTCCGCGCCTACGATCTGGATAAAAGCGGCGCTGCATCGAACGAGCGCACCCTGATTGCGGGAATCGAAGGAGTGCCGGATGGAATCTGCGTGGACGAAAAAGGCAACCTTTATGTGGCCGCGAATCGTATCCAGGTTTATTCGGCGGAAGGCAAACCGCTCGGGACAGTGCAGACTGAGGAGACCCCATCTAACTGCACGTTCGGCGATCCGGATTTGGGGTCGCTCTACATCACGGCGCGGACTTCGGTTTATCGGGCGCGTTTGGACGTGAAAGGGATCGCGTATTAATCCGGCTGGCACGAACCAAGACAGCCGGCGCTATCCTTCGCGCCCGTTCCTGGGCGTAGGTGCGTTGATTTTTGAGGATGGAAAGATTTTGCTGGTGGAGCGTGGTAAGGAGCCGCTGAAGGGATACTGGTCCATCCCTGGAGGAATCGTCGAAACGGGCGAAAAGCTGGAAGAAGGGATCCGTCGCGAAGTGCTCGAGGAGACCGGGCTGGACATTGAGCCGTACTCAATGTTCGAAATCTTTGAGCGGATCATGCCGGACGCGGAGGGCAAGCCCGAGTATCACTACGTGCTGATCGATTATTTGTGCCGGCGGCTGAGCGGAGAGCCGGCCGCCGCCAGCGACGCGAGCCGCGTGGAATGGGTGGCGGAACAGAATCTTGGCCGGTATCGTCTTACAGAGGGAACACTGGGCGTGATTGAGAGAGCCTTTGCAAAACTTCAGCGCTGATTTATTGGAATTCGAATCGCTGCGCGAGCTGGTGGGCCGCTATGTGGGAAGCCCGCTGGGACGCGCTGAATTGCAGAAGCTGGCGCCGCACACGGATCGTGCGATTTTGGAAAACGCGCTGGCGGACGTGGCTGAAGCCATGGCTTACCAGGGAGCGTCGCGGCAGCCTCAGACTGCGGGGCGCGGTTCGGCTATCCGGCTACGGTTCAATTCCATTCCCGATGTGGCCCCGGCCCTGACCATCCTGCGCATCGAAGGCGCGGTGCTGGAGCCCAAACAGATTCTGGAACTGGCGCGGCTGATTGAAGAAGCCGGCGAAGTGCGAGCCGCGCTGAATCTGGCGGGCGAGAAATATCCGCGGCTGGCGGCTCAGGTGGCGGCCACGGCGGACCCGCGGCCGATTCTGCGGGATGTGCGCGGCAAGGTGCTGGCGGACGGCAGCGTGGCCGACGATGCCAGCGTGGCGCTGCACCGGCTGCGCCGCGACATCGAGCGGCAGCAGAGGCAGATTCAAACCTCACTGGAACGATTCCTGAAAACGCATCGCGACGATGGCACGCTGCAAGAGGAGTTCATCACGCTGCGCAACGATCGTTTCGTGGTCCCGGTGGTGGCGGGGCAGCAGCGAAAAGTTTACGGCGTGATTCATGGCGCCAGCGGCAGCGGGCATACGCTATTTGTCGAACCGCTGGAAACCATCGATCTGAATAATGAGCTGGTGCGCCTGCGCGAGGAGGAACAACGCGAAGTAGCGCGCATTTTGCGCGAACTGACCGAGCTGTTGCGGGTTAATGGGCCCCAGATTCAGGCGCTGGTGGCCGCCATTGGCCGGCTGGATCTGCTGTTTGCCAAAGCCGAATTCGCGTCGGATTTCGATTGCGTGATTCCGCGCTTCAGCCCTGAAAAAGACCGGCGGCTGGCGCTTCGGGACGCACGGCATCCGTTGCTTCAGGACGTGCTGCGGCGGCAGAAGAAACCCATCCTTCCCATTTCGCTGGCATTGGATGAAAAGCAGCGCACGCTGTTGATCAGCGGGCCCAACACCGGCGGCAAAACCGTTTCCATGAAAACCGTGGGTCTGCTGGCGTTAATGGCGCAAGCGGCGCTGCCGGTGCCCGCGGCCGACGCGGAGTTCCCGCTGTTTGAGCAGGTGCTGGCGGAAATAGGCGACCAGCAATCCATTCAAGAGAGCCTCAGCAGTTTTTCGGGACACATTGCCCGCGTGCGCGAAATGTTGGAGACCGTGACGCCGCAGTCGCTGGTGCTTCTGGATGAACTGGGCCGCGCCACGGATCCAGAAGAAGGCGGCCCGTTGGGCGTCGCGATTCTGGAATCCTTCCGCGCGCACGGCGCCTTCACCTTCGCGTCCACGCACCTGCTGGCTCTTAAGATTTTCGGCGCCACCACCGAGGGCGTGGTGAATGCGTCCATGGGCTTCGATGAAAAAACCCTGCAGCCTACTTATGTTTTGCAGCTGGGCGCGCCGGGAAAATCCGCGGGGCTTGAGATCGCGAGCCGGCTGGGCCTTTCTGCGGACCTCATTGCACGGGCCCGGCAGCGCATGTCCACCAGCGAACGCGACATCGCCGTGTTTCTGAACGAACTGCATCAGCGGCTGCGCAGGACGGCGATGGAAGAACAGGATTTGCGCGAACAGCGGCAGGCGCTGGAAGCTCGCGAGCAGACGCTGGCCAAGGAATTCGAGCAGCGCGAAAAAACAAAATTCAAGGAATTGGACGATCGCCTGCGTACGGCATTGGCCGAGTTCGAAGCGGACAGCCGCGAATCCATCCAGAAGATGCTGGCCGGCTCGGAGCAGCGCAAGGCGGCCGAGCAGGCCGAGCGCCGGGTGTCGAAAAGCAAACGCGAATTTGAAGAGAAGGCCCGAGTGGCGGTGTTTGGCGAGTCTCCGGCGCTGCAGCAGCGCTTCGTTCGCATTGAGGTAGGCGCGCGCGTGCGGCTGAAGGGCGTTCGCGAGCCGGCGCGGGTGAGCCGCAAACTTCCCGGAGGCTTGCTCGAAGTGGAAGCGGGCTTGATGCGGATGAAGATCACAACCGACGACGTGGAGGAGGTTTTGCCCGCGGCGCCGGCCAGCACGCGTTTGCCGAAGAATGTTTCATACGAACCGGGACCCCGTTGGGACGTGACTTATCGCGAGATCAATGTAATTGGGAAACGGGCGGAAGAGGCGCGCGAAGAAGTCGACAAATTCCTGGATACGGCCTCAATGGCGTCGGTGGATCGCGTCCGCATCGTGCATGGCCACGGCATGGGAATTTTGAAAAAAGTGATTGGCGAATTACTGGCGACTAACCCGCATGTCGAAAAATACTATCCGGCCACGCCCGCCGAGGGCGGAACGGGCGCCACGGTGGTGGAGTTAAAATAAGGTTATGCAGCTCGTCAGCCCACTCACTATCGACGATTTTGAACAGCTTCCAGACGAGCTCGCGTTGAATCACGAATTGGTGGATGGAAAATTGGCCGACGTGTCAGGCAATACGCTGATTCACAATCGGCTTCGCGATGCCTTCATATCGCTGTTACGCGATTATGTCAGGAAGAACGGTCTGGGCGAGATCGTTTCGGAGCAGGAATTCGACTTCGGAGGAAACGCTCACGGCCCTGATGTAAGTTTCTTCGGTCCGGACAAACTGAGGTTGTGCGAGGCGCAGCGGCGGGTCCAGCGCTTCGTTCCCGATCTGGCGATTGAAATTGTGTCGGAGAACCATACCTTCAAGAAACTGGTGAAAAAAGCAGACAGGTATCGAAAATTCGGCACGAAGGAAGCATGGATTATCGATCCCGATTCCCAGACAGCCTGCCTGTATTCCGATACGCTGAATACCATTCTCCGTGAAGACGGCGCTTTTCAGTCCAGCTTAATCCCCGGCTTTTCCATCCGTCTCGGCGACCTGTTCGATCAGCTATGACGGCCACCCAGCAGCAGGAATTCGATGCGCTGGTGGAGCATGCGAAACTCGCCGGGCAGGCGCGCGATTGGCAGGGTGCTCGTCAGGCCTGGGTGAAAGCGCTGGCCCTGGTTCCGCCAGACTCCGAAGAGTACCGTCTCACACAGGCTCGCATCGAAAACATCGATCTCCAGCTCTCCGACAAGAACGCCTGGAAGAAGTGGCTGGCCAAGCTTGGGCCTATCGGCACGTTCCTGCTGGTCACGTTATCGAAGTTCAAGCTTTTGCTGCTGGGGTTAACCAAGCTCAGCACGTTCGCCAGTATGCTGGCGTTTTTCGCGGTGTATTGGACTTTGTTCGGTTGGCGCTTCGCGCTCGGTTTCGTGATGTCCATCTACATCCATGAAATGGGCCACGTGATGGCCTTGCGAAAATACAATATAGCCGCCAGCGCGCCGATGTTCATTCCGTTTTTCGGAGCGTTCGTGCGCATGAAGCAGTATCCGGGCAACGTGGGCGAAGATGCGCGTGTCGGCTTGGCTGGTCCCATCTGGGGATTGGGTTCGGCAGTTGCGGCATGGCTTGCAGCCATCGCCACTGGCCTTCCGGTCTGGTACGCCATCGCGCATACGGCGGCCTGGCTGAATCTCTTCAATCTGCTTCCCATCTGGCAATTGGATGGCGGCCGCGGCTTTCGCGCGCTCACCAGAAAACAGCGCGCCATGGCGGCCGGCGTGGCAATCGCCATGTGGGCCCTGACGCATCAAACCATTCTCCTTTTGATCGCGCTGGGCGCGGGCTATCGCCTGTTCAGCCGCGATTATCCGGCCGATGACGACAATGTCGTGTTGATGCAGTATGCCGGTCTAATTGTTTTATTGTCGATGTTAATGATGATGACGGATCGCACGCTGGGCGCGTCGTTCTAACCCGGCGTTTTCTTCTGTAAATAATAATGCACCGCGGGCGTCACGATGAGTGAAAGAACCATCGACGCGGCGATTCCGCCAATCACGGCGATGGCCAGTGGTTGCAGCATCTGCGATCCGGCGCCGAATGCCAGTGCCAGCGGAATCATGCCCGCCGCAGTGGCAAGAGCAGTCATTAGAATAGGGCGCAGACGGCGTTCGCCCGCCAGAATCATGGCCTGCTCCGGCGCGGCGCCTTCCGCGCGGAATTTCTGATCGGCATCCAATAGCAAAATGCCGTTCTTCGCCACGATTCCCACCACCATAATGAGACCCATGAAGGACGAAATGTTAAACGTGGTGCCGGTGATCAACAGCGCGAAGAACACCCCGGAGGTAGAAAGCAACGCCGAGGAAAGAATCGCGATGGGCGCGCCGAAGTTGCCGAATTCAAAAAGCAACACAATGAATACCAGCAGCACCGCCAATATCAATACCACCGCCAAATCGCGGAACGAGCGCTGCTGTTCTTCATACCCGCCGCCATAAACGATGCGCACGCCGGTGGGGATATTCAGATCCTTCACCGTCTTTTGCACCGCCTGAATTCCCGCGCCCAGGTTCAAACCTTCCAGGCGGGCCGTCACCTCCAACACTCGCTGCAGATTTTCGCGGCGGATTTCGGTCTGTCCGGGAAGCTCTTCCAGAGTGGCGAGCGAACCCAGCGTGGCCCGGCCGCCGGTTTGGCTCGACAGCAGCGTGTTGCGGATGGCTTCGAGCGATGCGCGAGTGTACTCGG
>DATHNM010000337.1:0-13827 GCA_035486095.1 Bryobacteraceae bacterium | reverse complement strand
CTTCTGGATCTATTGGCGGAGCACGGGCACTTATCCGCCACGGTGGACCCGCAAATTCGCCGGGTTCCTCCGTCGTCGCTCGAGATCACTTTCAAAATCAACGAAGGCCCCAAGGTCAAAGTGGGCAATATCGAGATCACGGGCAATACCGTGTTTACCGATAAAGAAGTGATCCGTGCGATGAAGAACCTGCATCCCATCGGAATTCCGCACTCCATTCTGTTCGAGAGCCTGTTCGCCAAAACCTACGATCCCAGCAAACTGGATGAAGACAAGAGCCGCGTGCAGGTCTTTTATCAGGAGCATGGTTATTTCACGGCGCGCGTCACCGATGCCATGGTCACCATGCGCAAGACCGGTGGCGAGGGGATGCACATTCCGCTAATCCATCCGAACAAGCCGGGCACGGCGGCCGATGTGGACGTCACGGTGGAAGAAGGCAAGCTTTATCACCTGAACAACATCACGTTCACGGGCGTTAAGTTCTTTCGCACCCCGGAAGCTTTAATGACGCCGCTGTTCGGGATGTCCAAGGGCGACGTGTTCTCCACTGCCAAGCTCCGCAAGGGTCTGGAGAACATGCGCAAGTTGTACGGCGATTTCGGCTTTATCGATTTCGTGGCTGAGCCGTCATTTGAGCCGATGGCCGATAGCGGTGAGATGGATATGTCGCTGTCGGTGGACGAAGGCCATCAATTCTTCGTGCGCCGCATCGATTTTTCGGGCAACACCACCACCCGCGACAAAGTGATCCGGCGGCAGTTGCTGATCGACGAAGGCCAGATCTTTAACAATCGCCTATGGGAGCTGAGCATCCTGCGGCTGAATCAACTGGGTTACTTTGAGCCGTTGAAGGCTGAAGACGCCGCTGATATCAAGCGCGATACCAAGACCAACACGGTGGATATCACGCTCAAGGTGAAAGAGCGCGGCAAGAACTCCATCCAATTGAACGGCGGTGTTTCGGGAATCGCCGGTAGCTTCATCGGAGCCTCCTATTCCACCAACAATTTTCTGGGGCTGGGTGAAACGTTGAGCCTCAGCTCGCAGCTAGGCACCCGCCTGCGCTCGGTCCAATTCGGTTTCACCGAGCCATACTTGTTCGATCACGCGGTACAAACCGGGTTTACGTTGTATGTCCAGCGCTACGACTACAATCAGGCGCAGGAAGCCTCCATCCTGGCCGGAACCAACCTGATTTCCTATTACAACGCGCTGGGCACGCAGAACCTGTTGAATTACATCCAGAACGGTTACGGCGGCACGGTGTTCGTTTCCTATCCTCTCAAGCGCAGCTTCGCGCGGGTGGGGCTAACGTACGGCTACAACATTTCCAACGTGAAGACGCTCACCGACGCGGCCACGAATTATTTCACCTACATCGATTTCGAAGGTGTTGGCGGGCCCAATCAGCTCAGTGGCATCCGCACCAGTACGATTACGCCGTCTTATACCTACAACAGCATCAACAATCCTATTAATCCCACGGGTGGGCGAGAGCTGTTCTTCTCGCTGGCGTTCTCCGGCAGCGAACTGGGCGGCAACGTCAACACCATCCAGCCCACTATCGACGCGAAGTATTTCCATCCCGGGCTGAAAAAGGGCCACGTTATCGGAATGCACTTGTCGGCCCGCCTGATCAGCGGGTTCGGCGGCAAGACCGCCCCTCCTTTCTCGCGCTATTTCATGGGTGGCGAGAACGATGTGCGCGGCTTCGAGATCTGGACCATCAGCCCGATCGTATACCTGCCCAGCGATGTTGCCACGGTCCAGGTTTATAACGCCGATGGCACCATCCGTACCCAAAAGGGAGTGCCGGTGACGATGGTGGTTCCTTCCTATCAGGTCACGTTCCCGGGAGGCGACACCAACATTGTTGGGAACTTTGAATATCGCATTCCCATCGTGGGGCCGGTAACGTTGGCGCTTTTTGCCGATGCCGGCCTCGATAAGCTGTTGTTTCCCTCGCAGCTTCATCTGAATGAAGGGCGGCTCACGCAATTGAACGAGGAGTTCCCCGAGGCGGGTTTCACCAATCAGGCTTATATTCAGCCCGGTTCTCAGAAGCTGCGCACCTCCACCGGGCTGGAACTTCAGGTTCTGATGCCGGTGGTGAACGCGCCATTCCGCATCTATTGGGCTTACAATCCCACCCGTTTCGAAGGCACGCTGGCGGCGCCCATAGTTGCCGACAGATCGTATTTTCCGAACACAGCTACGTATAACAACGCCATCAACTCTATTGGAGCGGTACTGCCCTATAGCGTCGAGCGCTCGGCCATGTTCCGTTTTACCGTAGGCCGGACATTCTAAGGCCAGACCGATCGGATAGACTATAATGACTTTCGAGATTAGGAGTCTCACTGTGAAAAGCAAGGTATTTGTGTGGCCAGTCCTCGCATTGGCTCTGACATTAACGGCCCAGGCGCAACAGGGCAAATTCGCGGTTATCAACATTCAGGGTGCCATCATCAGCACCAAGGACGGGCAGAAGGCCGCCGCTGAGTTGAATGCCAAAACCGCGCCCAAGAAAAAAGAACTGGAACAGAAGCAAAACGACATCAACTCCTTGCAGGACCAGCTCAACAAAGGTTCGAATACTTTAAGCGAAACAGCCAAGAACGATCTGTACAAAAATATCGAAGCCAAGAAAAAGAACCTGCAGCGGGAAGTAGAAGACGCGCAGGCGGACCTGGAAGCCGATCAGCAAAAGCTGCTGCAACAACTGGGGCAAAAGATTTTGGCGGTGATCGAGAAGTATTCGCGCGATAACGGCTACACGCTGGTGGTGGACGTGAGTTCGCCGCAGACGCCGGTGTTGTACGCGTCGCCCAGCATCGATATCACGAAAGAGATTATCGAGATCTACGACAAGAACGCGGCGTCGGGCGGCGGCAGCGCACCATCGCAAACCTCGGCTCCGGCTCCCAAGCCTCCGGCTGCAACACCGGCTCCGAAGACGGCTCCGCCCAGCAAGCCCGCGGGACAATAACCCGCTTCCCGGGGGTTTTGTGAGCAAAGCTTGCGAGTAGAGCTGGCGGGCGGTCGCAAGCTGCGCGACCGCAATAAACCCGCGTATCGCCTGGCCCACTGGCCAATCTGGATTTTTGTCTTTTTCCTAGCGCCTGGGCCCTCCACGTTTGAGCTGTTCGAGCGTGGCTTTGACCGGCGCAAGCTGATCTGGCTGGGCCTGGTGATTCTGGGAACCGGCATCGCCGCCCTCAGAGGCCGCCTGCCTGGGGTTGAGCCGCGGCCCTACATTCTCCGGTTCGTCGAAGATAAGCCCAATCCGCTGTATCGGCGAATCTGCTACACCTTCGCCTGGAGCATCGTGATCACGTTCGCGGTGCTGAATTTCACGGGGCTGGCCGTGGCGGTGGTCACGGGCGTCTGGCGGTTGAAGCAGATCTATCAATACGGGTATTTCCCGCTGGCCATCCTGCTGTGGACGCTGGGCGCGCTGGGTTGGCTGCCCCGCGTGAAAGCGTCTACCAAGGGCGAAGGCCACGAACGGCGCTATTTCTACGGCGCGGTGTGGGCTTCCTGCATCGCCCAGCCTGTGCTGGGAGTGCTGTGGAAGCTGCTGCCGCATACGCGCTGGTCCGATGTGGTGAAGCTGGTGGTTTTCACCGGATTGCTCGGTTTCTGTGGCGTTTTGGCGCAGCGGGGGCTGCTTCCCAGGACGCGCCCCATTCTCCCTGGGGAATTGGCTATCTCGGATTAAACGCGGGGAGCCTGAAATGCGTCACAATGGTTGAAGTGGCTTTTCGCCCCATAAAGCTGGTGCTGTGTTTTGTTACGGTTGCGCTCGCCGCGCAGGCCGGCGAGTTCGTCGTGCTGGCAAACGGCTTCCGCATCCATGCCGACAGCCATACGGCTGATGGACCGGTTGTCCGGCTTCAAACCAGCCAGGGTGTGATCGAAATTCAGGCCAGCACCGTGACGGCGTTTGAGCAGGAAGAATACACCGCGCCGGCCACTCCCGCGGTTGTTCCAATAGCAGCAGTTCCGGCGGCTACCAACAGCCCGGTGCTGACGCCGCAAGAATTGGTCACGCGCGCGGCACTTCACGCCGGTTTGCCGCCGGCCATTGTACATAGCATCGCGCGGGCCGAATCGGGTTATCGCGAAGATGCGCTATCGCCCAAAGGCGCCATCGGATTGATGCAGCTGATGCCGAAGACCGCCGCGGGGCTGGATGCCGATCCCAACGATCCGGTCCAAAACGCCGAAGCGGGCGCCCGATACCTGCGCGATCTGCTGCAGAGGTACGAGAACGATCCGCATCAGGTTTCCAAAGCAGTGGCCGCCTACAACGCCGGACCGGCGGCGGTGGACAAATACAACGGCATCCCGCCCTATCCGGAGACCGTTCAATACGTGAATCGCGTCCTGAAGCAATACCAGAAAGAACAAGCCAAGCAGAAAGCGGACTAATGCCGTTCGACGGCCTGCGCGTAATCTCGTTCGAGAGCCGGCGCGCCACCGAAATGGGCGAGCTGATTCGCAAGCAGGGCGGCGATCCGTTTGTCGCGCCCTCCATGCGCGAGGCGCCCATTGAGAACAATCCGGAAGCATTCGAGTTCGCCGAACGTTTGTTTCGCGGCGATTTCGATTTGATGATTTTTCTCACGGGCGTGGGCACGCGCGCGCTCCATAAGGTTTTGGCATCACGCTATCCGGAAGAACGGTTCCCAGAGGCGCTGCGCCATATCGCGATTGCGGCGCGCGGTCCCAAGCCGCTGGCCGCGTTGCGCGAGTTGCAGGTGCCGGTGGCCATTACCGCGCCTGAACCCAATACCTGGCGCGAGCTGCTCGTCGCGCTGGAGGGGCGGCCGGAACATCGAATCGCGGTGCAGGAGTACGGCAAGCCCAACCAGGAACTGCTGGACGGTCTGCGGGCGCGTGGTGCAGACGTTACTCCGGTGCGCGTCTACCAGTGGGATCTACCGGAAGATTTGCGTCCGCTGCGCCAGGCGGTGCATCGTATCGCAGAGGGAAAGGCCGACGTCGCCATGTTCACCACCTCCATACAGCTGCCGCACTTATTCCGTATCGCCGCCGAAGAGCAGCTCACCGAACCCATGCAGCGGGGCCTGCGGCGCATGGCGATCGCATCCATCGGGCCCACCACCACTGAGACGCTGGAGGAGTTCGGCCTGCAGCCGGACATCACGCCCAGCCATCCGAAGATGGGCTTTTTAGTGAAGGAGACCGCCGAACAGGCCGCGGCTATTCTGGAACGCAAACGTGGTGCGCATGCCTAAGCGCGACGACAGTATATTCACGCAATTCGGCAAGTACTACGGCTTGGCATTCCTGATCCCATCTTCCATCCTGGTGGGTTACGCCATCGGATACGGGCTGGACAAATTTTTCGGCACCACCTATCTGAAGATGGTGTTTCTGATTCTGGGCATTGTCTCCGGCATGATCGAACTGATTCGCGAGTTGAACAAGGACGATGCCGGGAAGTGAGCCGGGGTCGTATGAACGATTCATCCGGCGCGTCCAGTGGATCATCCTCGCCTTAGGGTTAACAGGAGCGGTCAGTCTCAGTTTCGCGCGCGGCATCCGCAACGGCGCTGCGTTCCTGATTGGAGCTGTTATTTCCTTCAGCAGCTTTTGGGGCTGGCAAAAGGTGGTGGACGGCTTAGGGGGGAATCCGCGCCAACGGGGACGCATTTTTTTCGTCCTGCGCCTGATAGCACTTGTCGCTGTGGCCTGGGTTATAATCAAATATCTACAACTGAATGTGGCCGCTGCCGCGATGGGATTATTGGTTTCGGGGGCAGCAGTGGTTGTGGAACTCATCTACGAAATGATTTATGCAAGCTGAATCGGAAATCTGGACTACTGCCCTGTTCAATCGTTTTCTGGCGGGTCCGCTGGACTCGTTCTTAAGCGCGGTGGGGCATCCCGCAGCCGACCCGGCGCATCCCTGGCAAAACTGGATCACAGTGGAGATCCTGGTGGTGGCCATCATCCTGGTTGTGTTCGGAGTGCTGCGGACCAAACTCTCGGTGGACAAGCCGGGTAACTTCCAGCTCAGCTTCGAGGCGATTTACAAGTTTGTTTTAGGACAAGCCGGCGAATCAATCGATCACCACGTAGGCAAGTACGTTTCATTCTTTGGAAGCATCTTCATCTTCATTTTGTTCCTCAACCTGATCGGGATCATCCCCGGGTTGGAATCTCCCACCATGTCGCCGGCCGTTCCGCTGGCCTTTGCCATCGCGGTTTTTCTTTATTACAACTGGATGGGTCTGCGCGAACAGGGACTGGGAAAGTATCTGCTGCATTTTGCAGGTCCAGTCTGGTGGATGGCGCCCATCATGATCCCCATCGAACTGATCAGCCATTTCGCGCGGCCACTCTCGCTCACCATTCGTCTTTACGCGAACATGTTCGCGGGCGAAAAGGTGACGGTGACATTTCTTACCCTTACCTATTTCGTGCTGCCGGCCGTCTTCATGGGGCTGCACGTTTTTGTGGCACTCTTACAGGCTTTCATATTCATGCTGCTGGCTACCATCTATGTTGGTAGCGCGGTGGCGCACGAACATTAACGGCTTTATCCGTTCCGAAAGTGAGCCCGCCGTCCCCCAGGGCGGATTGGGAACCACCTCTTCGGGAACAACTTAGAACAGGAGAACAATCGAATGAAACGCAAGTTTATGTACGCGGCCAGCGGGTTGATGCTGCTGGGCAGCCCGATTTTCGCGCAAACACCTGCCGGCGGCAATGGGACTACAGACTGGCATTTGCCTTTCGCCTATTTGGCGATGGGTATCGCGTCCGGCCTCTGCGGCCTGGGACAGGGCAAGGCGGTGGCTTCGGCGGCCGAAGGCATGGCTCGTAATCCCGGCGCGGCGGCTGCTATTCGCGGCGCACTTATTCTTGGACTGGTGCTGATCGAATCGCTGGCGTTATACACGCTGGTCATCACTTACGTCGCAAAGTAGTTTGGTTTAAATCAGGGGGCGGCATATCCTGCTGCCCCTTTATGCTTCCATGAAACTCCCCGGCATCTACATCCCCATCACCACCCCCTTCAATCACGAAGGCGAGCTGTGGAAAGTAAAAGTCCAGCACAATATTGAGAAGTGGAACGCCACGGGGCTGAGCGGCTACGTGGTGGTCGCATCCACGGGCGAAAGCGTGATGCTGGGAACCGACGAAAAGATCCAGCTTTGGGAATGGGTGGCGCAATGGGCCGCGCCGGAGAAACTGCTGATCGCCGGAACCGGGATGGATAGCGTGCACCAGACGGTGGCGCTCACCAATCGAGCGGCCGATATCGGATACAAAGCCGCGCTGGTAAAAACGCCTTCGTTCTTCAAAGGACAATTCAGCAATCCGGCCACGCAGATGCTGTTCTTTCGCGCGGTGGCCGATCAAGCCAAGATTCCCGTGGTGCTGTACAACTTCCCGCAAAACACCGGTATCGATCTGGCGGCCGAAGCCGTGGCCGAGCTCTCGCATCATCCCAACATCGTTGGCATCAAGGAAAGTTCGGGCAACGTAGAGAAGCTGCTGCAGATGGTGCGCGAAACGAAAAAGGGATTTCAGGTGCTGACGGGTTCCGCCACCACACTGGCGCCTTCGCTCGCCATCGGCTGCAGCGGAGGCATTCTGGCATTCGCGAATCCCGCGCCCTATGCCACTATTTCCATCTGGGAGGCGCATCGAACGCGCGAACCGGAAGCCGCGCTAGACTGGCAAAATCGGATTGGACGCGCCGCCAAGCTGGTAACCACGAAGTACGGCATCGGCGGGCTGAAGCACGCTATGGATCTGACTGGCTATTATGGCGGTCCGCCGCGGCTGCCGCTGACGGTTCCTACGCCAGCGGCAAAGCAGGAGATTGAAGAAGCGTTCGCCGATCTGCGAGGCTGAGGTTGATATCGGCGATCATGCGCGACGTGTTTTCGCGAACCGAACGCACGAACGCCTCGCGCGAAATATTCCGATCGCCGAACGCGTAAGTTATCCCTCGCGACGAATTCACAATCGCGCCCAGGCCGTCCTCGTGGAAGCACTCCGCCGCCGCTTTCGCGCTTCCGCCTTGCGCTCCATAGCCAGGCACCAGGATCAGTGCCTTTGGCATCAATGCGCGTAAACGCCGGCCTTCGTCGGGAAACGTCGCGCCAATCACAGCGCCCATGGAACTGTAGCCAGATTGGCCCGTCAAGCCGTCGCCCAGTTCATTCAACACACCGGCGATCTTTTCATACAGCGGCCGGCCGGTAGCTTGGAGCGGCTGGTCTTCAAAATCCTTTGAGCCCGGATTCGAAGTTTTCAAAATGACGAACAATCCCTTGCCGTGCTTTTTGCACGCTTCTACAAAAGGCTCCAGGCTATCGCGACCCATGTAAGGAGTAACGGTGAGGGCGTCGCAATCGAAAACATCGCGGCCCAGGTACGCATTGGCGTAAGCCTCGGCGGTGGATGAAATGTCGTTGCGTTTGCCGTCGGCAATCACCAGCAGACCGCGCTTTTTCGCCGCGTGCACGGTGTTCTCAAAGGCCTGCATGCCCGCCACGCCGTATTGCTCGAAGAACGCCAATTGCGGCTTGACGGCGGGAACCAGATCGGCCACCGCATCCAACACCAGTTCATGAAATCCGGTGATGGCGGCGCAAACACCGCCCTCGATAAAGGCCGGCATCTGATCGACGCGCGGGTCCAACCCTATTACGCAGCGGCTGTTTTTGGCTCGGATTCCTTCGATCAGACGATCGGCGAATGACGCCATCTGTCTAATTAAAACACGTTCTTCAAACCCCAGAACAGGAATCCGGAGAGCAGCATGGCCATGGGAAGCGTCAACACCCAAGCCAGCGCGAGATTGCGGACGGTGCCCCATTGCAGGCCGGTATGATTGGCCGCCATGGTGCCCGCGATACCCGACGAAAGCACGTGTGTGGTGCTCACCGGCAGACCCAGGTAGTCGGCTCCGCCGATGGTGAGCATGGCGGTGATTTCGGCGGCCGCGCCCTGCCCATATGTCAGATGATCCTTGCCGATCTTTTCGCCCACCGTCACCACGATGCGCTTCCAGCCAATCATGGTTCCCAGGCCCAGCGCCATCGCCACCGCCACTTTCACCCACAAGGGAATGAACTTGGTGGCCAGGTCGACATGCTTTTTATAGTTGCCCAGAATCTGCAAGTCGGCTGCGCTGAACTGGGTTTTGCCGGACTTCTGCAGCAGGCGGATGGTCTCGCTGACGATGTACATGTCGTTGCGGAAGTTGCGCGTCTTGTCGGGCGGAACGTTCTTGAGAGCTTTGTAGAGGCTGGTTTCGTTGCCCACGTCGCTGATCAGAGACCGCAGCGCCAGTATGGTGTTGGCGTTGAAATCCTTGGTTCGGATGTAGGCGGTTAAATCGTCGCGTGGATCGCCCACCACCGCCGATGGGTCCACATAATGATTGAGCACTTGCACAGTCTGTTGCGAGACTGCCAGAAAATCTGCGGTTTGCGACGGCGTGACGGCGCGATTCAGGGCGTAGGTGGTGGGAACGGTGCCGATCAGGATCAGCATGATCAGCCCCATGCCTTTCTGTCCGTCGTTAGAGCCGTGGGCGAAGCTGACGCCGGTGCAGGTGAAGACCAGCAGAGCGCGAATCCAGAAGGGCGGTGGTTCGCCGTTGGCCGGCGCTTCATAAAGCCTCCGGTCTTTGATGATTGCTTTGCAGAGCAACAGCAGCAACCACGCGACTCCGAATCCCACGATAGGCGAGAACAGCAAAGAACGGCCGACGCCCGCCGCCTGGGTCCAATCCACTCCACTGGTGCCCTGTCTGGGATTCATCAGTTGATTCGCGATGCCGACGCCGATGATGGAACCGACCATGGTATGAGAACTGGATGCGGGCAACCCGAAGTACCATGTGCCAAGATTCCAAAGGATGGCGGCGATTAACAGGGCGAAGACCATCGCGAAGCCCGAGCCGCTACCCACTTGCAGAATCAATTCCACGGGTAACAAGGTGATGATGGTGAATGCCACGGCGCCTGAGGAGAGCAACACTCCAATGAAATTCCACGCGCCAGACCATGCCACTGCCAGGTGGGGCTCCATGGAATGCGTGTAAATGACCGTGGCCACGGCGTTAGCCGTATCGTGGAAGCCGTTGACGAATTCAAAGCCGAGCGCGACGAGGAGCGCGACGCCCAGCAAGATGTAAGGGTAGATAGAGGTGCCTCGCTCCACCTGCAAATCCCGAGCGAGGCTGATCACGGTGTAGATAAGTCCAACAATGAGGGCCACCCCAAAGACGGCAATGCCAATCTTTCCGGGGTTTCTCGCCATCTTTTGTTCAAGTGCGGGTGCTGCGCCAGCGGCCATAGTTCTCCTTCAGCCTGCCCACTATAAACCCGCAATGTTTCAATTTGCTTAAGTTTCGGTTACAACGCTGTGCCGTGTGGAAAAACCTTCAGTCAATTTTCAATTGGCGCGTGAGCCGCACGAAGCCTGGTACTCCCAGGATCTTTTCGGCCTGGGCGCAGCGTTTTTCATCCCGCGTTTGAAACCCGCATTTTTCGTAGGCCCGCAGGGCAGCGTCGTTTCCGATATACGTGGTGATCTCGGCCAGTTTACAGCCGCGGGCCGTTGCAGCGCGCAGTGCTGCATCAATCAATGCGCTCATCAGCCCGCGCCGTTGCTGCGCTGGAACCGTGGCGACATTCTCGATGACAAAATCCGCTCCCACGTCCGGCGGCCGGCAGGCGGACCAAATGGGAGCCACACGCTGATAGGAAGCCGCGGCGTCGGCTTCCGTCCATCCCAGATCACGCTGGACGTTGGCCATGGCATCGCTTACGATTTTCCAGGCGTCCCCAACCTGGAACCCGCACAGCGCCGCGGCAGGTTGGCCGGCCACTTCCGCAATGAGGAAGTTTTCGCAATGATAGAGCGACCGGGGCTGGCCGATTGTCAGACGCCGGAGGTAATCCAGACAGCCTGCTTCATCGCTGCCGATGATCACTTCCCATAAGCCGCGTGTGCGATGCGCGCGCGAGGCCGACAACATCACCCACGCCAGAAACTGCGCGTCATCGGACGTGCCACGGCGAATTCGCGGGGCCATTACGCGGTCATGATTGCGGTTACTGTGGAGCGGTCAATCACCTGCTGATAGGCATCCAGCATGCCTTCGATCGGCACCACGGTGGTGGCCAGCGACTTCGCATCGAATTGCCGCTTGTCGAGAAGCTCCACAAATCGAGGGATGTCGCGCATGGGATTGGCGCCGCCATATTGTCCCGCGTGATGGGTGCGGCCGCCGATGGTGAAGACCACCGCGGGCAAAGTGAGGTTGCCCGTGGGCAGGCTGGTAGTGACGATATGGCCGCCCGGCGCGCACATCATGTAGGCCTGTTGCAGGGGAAGAATGCCGGTGGGGTCGGGCCCCGCTTCCAATTTGGGCTTGGCGCGATCCGCGCCCACGGCTTCGACGACGAAGTCCGCGCCGGCGCCGCCCAGCAGCCCGCCGGAATCGCGACCGCCCGCCCACAGACGATTGTTGGGACCATTCGAAAGCGCGCGCACCTTTTCCACCAGTTTGTCGCCATCCACGTTTGGATCCAGCATGTGAGTTGCGCCAACTTTCATTGCCAGCTCGCGCCGGACACGAATCGGATCGATGGCGATGATGGTGGAAGCACCGGCAATACGGGCACCCTGGATAGCGCTCAAGCCCAGTGGACCGCAACCCACCACGGCCACAATGGAACCGGTTTCAATGGCCGCCAGAACTTGCGACGCAGTACAACCCAGGCCCGCTACGCTGACGCAACTGCAGACCATCCCTAGGTCCACGGCAGATGCCTTGGTGAAAACCGGCACCACCCATTCTTCGAAAGTAACCATCAGCTCGGCCAGCCCGCCGATGTGCGAGTTTGCATAGACCGCGGTGCCATCGCGCATGTCGGCGATGGGAACCAGATCGCTGGGACCTTGACGGCCCAGGAATTGGCACATGTCCGCGCGCCCCCGCAGGCACTGATAGCAGGCGCCGCATTGCGGGGTGCCGGATACGCAAACGCGATCGCCCACTTGCACCCGGCGCACTTCCGGACCCACGGCTTCCACAATTCCCACGCCGCCGTGGCCCTGAATCAACGCCATGCGCGACAGCGCCAGGAAAGCGGGGGGAACGGCGCGCGGCGGGGCGTCTTTCGAAGGCGCCGGCATGCCTGGCGGCGGCAGCCCAAGCACATCGCTGGAATTGGAGTAGCAAAGATTCGTGGCTTCCGTGCGGACCACGATTTGCCGGCCGCTGATGGGGCGCAACGTCAAATCCTGCAGCGTGGTGCGGCCTGGACCGGTGCCGCGCGAAACCCATCCGCGAAATTTACGACCTGGCGCAGCGGGCTTGGATTGTGCCAACAGCGCACCGGTTTGCGCAGCCAGCGCGACGCCTCCGGCCAGCACGCCCCGGCGCGAGGGGGCAGAATCTTTGGATTCCATCGGAACCAGTCTATCGCTATTTGATTTGCAGCTTATTGAATGTCGAAATCGGCGGTGCGGCGGGCGGATTGGCCCCCAGTATCGGTGGCTTCGAGCTCCAGGCGAGAGACCCCGGGAGCCAGCGAATCGGTGGATATTCTCTTAGCGGTTAGTACCGCCACACTGCCGGTGGCAGCCGGAAGCGTGACCTTCAGGAGGCCTGTATCCAGCTTTTGCTCACCGGTTTTGCAATCGAAAATGCGCAGGCTGATGCCGATTCCCAAATCATTGCTTGAATCGGCGGACGTTGCCGGGGCGCGGCCTGGTACTGAACCATACCAGTACCAAGCGGCGATTTGGGTGACTGGTGCCACCGGTACATGATCGATCAGAGGACGTGACGATGAGTACTCAGATTGCATACGATCCGGGCAACTTCTATATCTGGCGTGCGTCGGACGGGTTTGCCATCCATCTGAGTCTGAATTTGGTCACGCAACTGACCGCGCAGATTTCGCGCGCGGAAAATGACCAGCCCGGTGGAACGCGCGGAATCCTGCTCGGCCGCACTGTCGAAAAGCCGTTCCGCACCACGCTGATCGAGGATTTCAGGCTGTTGCCCGCCGGCCCGGAGGGAGACGAGGATCCGGAATCCGACGATGCACTCTTCCAGATGGCCCGCCGGATGACTGAGGCGGGCAACGAACAGCGTGCTGTCGGTTTCTTTCGAGCCCAGACGGACGGCAGGTTGAAATTGGGACAGCGCGATCTGCAGACATTGAGCAGCCTGTTTTGTGAACCCGGAAACGTCGCCCTGGTGATTCAAACATCCAAGCGCGGCAACGATAGCGATGCCGCTCTGTACTACTGGCAAGACGGCAGGCCGCACCCACACGATTTCGGCTTTGGATTCCCATTGGACGCAGCGCAATTGGCGAGTGGGCATCCCGGCTGGAGATATCCCGACCCGCTGGAGCGCATGCCAATGGCTGGGGCACCAAAGGCACCCACGGCGCCGCCTCCCGCGAAGCCAAAAGTTTCCGAGTGGACGGCGATAGCGCCGGCTGCCGTTGCGAGTGGAGAAGGAATCCGCTGGCTGCGCTTGTTGCCAACCGCCGCGTTAGTCGCGATTGGTATAGCCGCGCTACAAATGGCCACAAGCTCGAACCGGACAGCTTCAGCGGCGACGGAGCCAACCGCAGCGTCGGCATCTGAAACCGCCGCGGCTAAAGCTGCTTCCAGCGCTACCGCAGCGGGGTTGGGGCTCAACATCACCTCGCGGGAACACCAATTAGAAATTCGCTGGAACCGGGAATCGGCCGCGGTGATGACGTCCGATGGCGGCACGATGAAAATCACGGACGACGG
>DATHNM010000336.1:0-8645 GCA_035486095.1 Bryobacteraceae bacterium | reverse complement strand
CGCGCAGCACGTTCGGGATGGATTGGGCGATCGAATCGCGATGCTGCTGGATGGCGGCAGGACAACCGTGGGAATTGAATCTACCGTTCTGTCGCTGGCCGGGTCCGCAGCGGTATTGTTGCGGCCGGGTATGGTCACGCGGCAACAGATTGAAGAGGTGATTGGACCGATTCAGGTTTTGGGACCGGTTGCCGAAGGCGCGCACGCTTCGCCCGGATTGCATCACCGTCATTACAGCCCCAAGACGCCGCTGATGCTAATCCAGGCTGGAGAATCTGCTCCGATCGGAAACGGAATCGTAATCGAAATGCCGGCCGATCCACGCGCTTACGCCGCTGTGCTCTATGAGCGGCTGCACGCGGCAGATGGCCAAGGCTGGGACTGGATCGCTATCGAGCAGCCGCCGTCCGGCGAAGAATGGGCCGCAATTCGCGACCGGCTGGACAGGGCAGCTTACCGGTCGTAGCAGGCGGACGGTTTCCAGCCCGTGGCATCCGGCTGTTTGCGAAAGTGCGTGCTGGTGACCATGGTGCGGAACAGATAGGTTGGATCGGTGACGATGGTCTTCACCACAATCCAATCGGCTTCGGGCTCCTTGATCACGTCGAAGAATTCCTGCACCGTGGTCTTATCGCTATACGGTACACCGTTGCGGCGAAGATAGCCGGGTGAAAGATGGCTGGTGTTCACTTCGAGCGAACCGCCCTTGCTGGGGTCGAAAGCTGTTCCGAAATAACCGACGCCACCAAACGATCCGTGCCACTCAGCCGCCGAATAGCCTTGCAGGGTGGGCGGACCGCCGGGTGATTGCGGAGGGCCGAAATGCAGCAGACGCGTTTGCGTTCCGGCGTCCGCTTCGATCTTGAGCGTATTGTCGTCCTGCCAGGTGATGTGCAAACGGGTGGGTATGCGCATCAAACCAGCCGCGCCGTAAGCCTTGCACTGATTGCCGGCGGCTTCGTCCTTTGCCGGATCCCATTCCTTGGCCACCTTCTGGCCCGCTGGATTCAGGGGCACTCCCGCAAAATCGCCCTTGGGCGCCGCGATCATGCGGAATCGCCAGTCTTCGCTGACGATGGAAACCCAGTAGCCGGTGAGATCGATGGGCGCCATGGCCTTGGCCGGCTTGGGCGGTCCGGGAGGCGGACCACCAGGAAATTGCGCAAGGAGAGCAGGCGCCACGGCCAGAGTGCCCAACAGGACAGCTAAAACTTGGATTTTCATTTCTCACCTTTTAGGCTTTTGTAAACGGCTTCGACGAACTTGTCGGTGGTCCAGAAGCCTGTGGTGGAACCATACAGAGGATCGTAATCCTGGGTCGGACGGGCCGCCTTCACCTGTTCGAGCGTCATGCCCTTCTTGATCATGTCCTGAACGCGATCGCGAATGATGATGGTCATTTCGCGGAAATTCAGTACGTCGCCGAAATCGCACAAGCGGCCGTGGCCGGGGATCACCATGGTGCCGCCTTCCTGGCCGTAAACCGGGATGATCATGTCGACGATCTTCTGCAGCGCGGCAATGGTGCCCTCAATGCTGCCCCCCGCGGCGAGATCGATGATGGGGTAGTTGGTGGTAGTGAAGATGTCGCCGGTGCTGATGACATCGGAGCGGCGGAAAAATACGATGCTATCGCCGTCGGTGTGGGCGGCTGGTTGGTGCAGGATGTCGACTCCCTCGCCATTGAAGTACAGCTTCTTTTGATCGCTCAGGAACGTGCTGGTGGGCCAGCCACCGTCTGGTGATGGCGCTTGCTGGCCGGTGGGCGCGCTCATCCGATTCATAACATTGTTGTGCGCAAGAATGGCAGCGCCTACGCCGGCGTCTTTGATATCGCCGGTGACATTGGCGCCGACGATGGTGCTGCCGGCCAGGCGGATTTTCTCGTTACCGCCGGTATGATCCGCGTGATAATGCGTGTTGATGATGTACCGGATGGGACCGTTGGAGAGCGTTTTGATGGCGGCCAGAACCTTGTCGGCCATGGGAGCCAACCCGGTATCCACCACCAGCACGCCATCTTTGCCGGTTTGCACGGTGATGTTACCGCCCGCGCCGACAATCATATAGATGTTGCCTTGCACCGGCCAGACATGGACTTCGGAATCTTGAGGTTGTGCGGAGGCCAGAGCGGCGGCCAAAAGGAGAACAGGGAGGATTCGACTTTTCATTTTGCGTCCGCCTTGGCAGCCGGGGCTGCCCCGCGGATTTTGTCTTGATATTCCGGATACAGGGTTTCGGCTCCACCGCGCGCGGCTTCGGGTGGGATTCCGTGGGCAGCCGGAAACTCGCCCAGGAATTTGTTGGTGCCGGGCAGATGATGCGGAATCTTGCCTTTGGGCCGGATCACTTCTTCCACGCTTTCACAAGGGTAGGGTGCGATCTGGCCGCCGATTTCATAGACGTAATCGCGCGTCCGGATCATGGGCTCGGTGAGATACGCGGGATCGCGGATCACCGTCATCAGCGTGAGGTTGTCGCCGTGCCGGATGAAATGCTCGGTAAAAGTGGCACGATCGCTGCGCGGCAGTCCATTACGCCTGATCCAACCTTCTTTAAGGTGTGTGGTGTAGACGGACAGGACGTCGCCTTCCCATTTGCCGGTGGAAAAGCCCATGGATGTATGCAGCGCATATTCAGGCGGATGCGGCCGGCCGTCCATCCAGATAGTGCGCTCGGTGTTCCAGGCGAAATGATGGATGTGGATGGCGATCAACTGCTGGGTGTCGTGGTCGTATTCATCCCACATGCGAATGCTGGCAAAGCTGGGGGAGTAATCAGAGGGGTGGACGCGGCACTGGTATTCGGGCAGCGTGATGAGGGATGCGTCCCAGGCATCGGCGCGAAAGCGCGCGGCCGCATTGATGGGAACGCCCAGATAATCGCCCAGTTCGGGGCCGGGAAGGCGTTCGGGCTCATCTTCGTGGAGAATTTGCAAATTGTTCCAGACGCCAGCCAGGTTCACCTGGCCCCAAGCCGGTACGTGACCGAGCGCCAGCAGCACAGGGAACAGCCAGACGCGGCTGGCCATTCGGAGCATTCTTTCCATTGGACCTTCCTAGTTGGGGGCTCGGCAATCATGCCGGACCGGTAATATAGCGTGACTCACCTGATTGTATACAGGTCGCGACAGTTTGTCGATTGGGGCCGGTTGCGCCCACATTAAGATCGGATATTCGGAGGACCTGAATGATCATCGAAATGCGCACTTATAAGACCAAGCCGGGGCTGCGCTCGCGGTTCCTTGAGATATTCCGCTCCCGTTCGATTCCGGCACACGCGGAAATTGGCATGAAGATATTGGGTCCTTTCGTTTCGGTGGAAGATCCGGATACTTTCTTTTTTATGCGCGGCTTTCCCAACCTCGCTTCGCGCGAGCCGATGAAGGCGAAATTTTATGAAGGCGAACTCTGGAAGGGCGAACTGGAGAACGTCCTGATGCCCATGTTGGAGAAGTATGACGTGGTGCTGGTGGACGATCCCGATGGCATAATTCGCTGGTAGCGGCCTGGTGGCCGCTTGAAAGAGGCAGGTCTACTGCTTCTCAAAAATCAGGATTTGATCGCTGCGAAACGTGCGGTGATCGGTCATTACTTTGCCATCGGATGAGATGGTCAGGGTGTGCTCCCCGATCACGTCCCCACCTCTCTTCTGTGTGATCTTCCATGTGGACTCGTCAACTCGTGTAGAAATTTCGGTTCGCACTAGCACCCCAATTCTATACCCCGGGATAAAATGCTCCTTGCCATCGACCAGGCGATTGATCTCCTGGTGGCTTGTCTTACCGGACTTGAAAACGATATCGACGATTGTGACGAAACTGATCGGGCCGGTCTGAGAAATTGTTCTGGTCTCATTGGCAATATTCAAAACTTCATCGCGCGGTCCCGATTTGTCCAAATTCACTTTCCAGGCGCCGACAAAGGGGTCGGCAGCCATCAACACCATACTGAGCGAAGAGATTATCCCAACCACCAGCGCTAATCGCATGTATTCCTCATTTTCCACGGCGCACTGTTATACTAGCGCTCGCTGTGTTTATCGTTCACGATCTGGGGATCGCGGTGCTGTTTTGCGTCGTCACGATGCTGGGTTGGGGATCGTGGGCGAACACGCAGAAACTAGCTGGGAAAGACAAATGGCCGTTTGAGCTTTTCTATTGGGACTACGCGCTGGGCGTGTTCGCGTTTTCGCTGCTGTTCGCGCTGACGCTGGGCAATGCGGGCTCTTCCGGCATGCCATTTGGCGAAAACCTGCGCGGCGCGTCGAGCAGCGCCATCTGGACTGCCATCTCAAGCGGGGTCCTCTTCAATATCTCGAACATTCTGCTGGTGGTGGGCATCGACGCGGCGGGGATGGCGGTGGCATTTCCGGTGGGCGTGGGCCTGGCGCTGGTGATCGGGACGGTGAAGAGCTACGTTCTCACGCCTCAGGGCAATGCCACGCTGCTGACAAGCGGGGTGGTGCTGATCGTTTTTGCAATGATCATGTCGGCGCTGGCGCATCATCGTCTGAAGCAGGCCGCTAAAACGAAACCATTACGGGGCCTGGCCTTCTCGGTGGTGGCGGGTTGTCTGATGGGCTTTTTCTATCCGCAACTAGTGGCCGCCGTTTCGCCGGATTTCAGTACCCGCGCAATTCAGCCGGGCCTGCTGACGCCCTATACCGCGCTGGTCCTTTTTGCGGTGGGACTGCTCGCGAGCAACATCGCCGTGAACACCATCTTCATGCGTGCGGGCAAAGTGACCTATGGCGACTACTTCCGCGGACGCGCCCGGCTGCACTCGTTGGGATTCCTGGGCGGATGCATCTGGATGCTGGCGCTATGTATGAACGTGATCGCGTCCGGAGTGGCCGGGCCCGCCATCTCCTACGCGCTGGGCCAAGGGGCTACGCTGGTGGCCGCCATCTGGGGCGTCTTCATCTGGCGCGAATTCATGCACGCGCCGCAGGGGACCTGGACCTTCGTTACCTTAATGTTCGCCGGATACGTGATAGGCCTGGTTTTGATCGGGATGGCGAGTCTCTAAGAAATGGGTAATTGCATTGTAGTGATTGGCAGCTTGAACATGGACTTCGTCTTTTCCGTGGATCGCCTGCCGCTGCCGGGAGAGACCATTCTCGGCCGCGATTTCCGCACCATCCCGGGCGGCAAGGGCGCGAACCAGGCTTATGCCGCAGCGAAACTGGCAGGCGGCGGGCTGGCGGTGCGGATGATGGGTCGTGTTGGCGCCGATGCGTTTGGGACGGCGCTGAAGGAAAATCTCGCAGCCGTGGGCGTGGACATCGGCGCGGTGCTGGAATCGCATTCCGAGCCGACGGGCGTAGCTTGCATTCATGTCGATGGCGCGGGGCAGAACTCGATTACCGTGGCACCCGGGGCAAATGGCATTCTGTCTCCGCGCGATGTTCAGCTGCAGCAGCACGGGGCTTGGGAGGGCGCGCGCTGCGTGCTGCTACAACTCGAAGTTCCCATCGAGACAGTGGCGGAGGGATTACGGGAAGGGCGTCGTGTGGGGGCAACCTGCATACTAGACCCCGCACCCGCCCGCGCCCTGCCGGGGGAGATCCTGCAATTGGTGGATATCGCCACGCCGAACGAGAACGAGGCTTGTGTGCTGGCGGGCGTGAAGCCGAATCGGGTAAATGCCGAAGAAGCCGTGGCCCTGGGAAATAAGATCCGGGAGCTCGGCGTGCGCGCCGTGATTGTGAAACTGGGCGATCAAGGCTGCGTATTCTGCGGACCGGAAGGAACGTTCGCCGCGCCTCCGTTCGCGGTGCGCGCTGTCGATTCCACCGCGGCAGGCGATACGTTCAACGCCGCGCTGGCGGTGGCACTGGCGGAAGGCGCGGAGATGAGAGACGCAGTGCGGTTTGCGAACGCGGCCGGTGCCATTTCGGTGACGCGAGCGGGTGCGCAGACTTCCGCTCCCACCAAAGCAGAGGTAGAGTCTTTACTGGCGATCAGCGCGTGATTTCCAGGCGGGCCGTTCCACCGCTGGGATCGGAAAATTCGTAGACTTCCGGGACCGACGAGACCTGCTTGACGGTGCCTTGATGCCAGGGGAGCTTTGGATCGGCCGCGCCTTCCTGGTACCAACCGCTCAGAATATATTGCGCGGCTTCGGTGGATCCCCACTCGTTGCAGGACGCGAGCGGCAGCATGGCTTGAGCCGACGACTCCGCGTTTTCGGCGGCCCAAACCTCGCGCCATCCGGCTCTTTGCTTGTGCCAGCACTGAAACATCGTCTCAACCGAGCACTTGTCAATCTGATAACGGCTGACGATGAACTCGCGCGCCGAGCCGCCGGGCGAATATGTTGCCTTAATCCGGAGCAGGTCTTCAGGCGCGCCATAGCCATCGCAAGGAAGGCGGCTGTGCAATTGAGCGCTTTTGGCGGGGTCCACCGGATCCTGCTTGGGATGACCCAGGCCGAAGATTAGAAAAAATGCGAGAAAGTAGTTGTTCATTTTAGAACCAATTCACTCGATAAGCCAGCCACCAGCTGAAAACGGCGATCGGGATGGTGGCGCCCAGCGACCACCAGAGCGGAAGAAAGTAATCAGCCACCAGACCGAGGATCGCGAAGGTGACCCAGAAGATCTTTCGCTCCATGGCCTCAGTTTAGCAACAGGAGGGGTTGGGGGTTAGGGATTGGGGATTGGGGTTTCAGGCACGCTGTCCGCAGGTAGAATTGTTCTACGATGCCGAAGCCTTTGACCGAGGAGTGCACTCAGTTCTTTCTTTAGTATGGCCATTTGGCGCTGGTCGAATTCGACAAATGCTCGATTTGGCTGGGTGAGGAGGTAGGCGATGACATTTGAGGCGATTCGCAAGATGGCGCTGGCGCTCGACAATGTCGAGGAAGCCACGTCTTATGGGACGCCGGCGTTCAAGGTGGGTGGCACTATGATCGTGCGGCTCCGCGACGATATCGGCGCGTTGGTGGTGCGGATGAGTATCGAGGATCGCCAGGAGTTGATCGCAGAGGACCCCGAGACGTACTTCATCACCGACCACTACGTGGAGTATCCATACATACTGGTCCAGCTCGCTCGGGTGCATCCGGATGCCATGCGGGATTTGTTGAGAGGGGCGTGGAAATTGGCGGTGGCGGAGAAATCTAACGCTCGCGGTACTCGCCAAAAACCACGCGCAAGCGGTCGGAAATCTCGCCGACCGTAGCATAACTTTCAGCGCAGGCCAGAATGTGCGGCATCAGATTGTCGCTGGAGCGGGCCGCCGCTTCCAGCGCGCGCAAGCGGGCGTCGACCGCCGCATGGTCGCGGGAAGCGCGCAGATCCCGAAGGCGTGCGATCTGCTGTTTTTCCAGTTCGGGGTCAAGACGGAATGTCGCCGGCGCGTCCTTTTGGTCCTGCTGGAATTTGTTCACGCCCACGACGATCGCCTGGCCGCGCTCCACGGTCTGCTGGTAGGCGTAAGCGGCGTTCTGAATTTCGTTCTGGATAAAACCGTTTTCGATGGCCGCGAGCGTGCCGCCCATGGCATCGATGCGCTCAATATATTCCTCCGCGCCGCGCTCGATTTCGTCTGTAAGATTTTCGATGAAGACGCTGCCTCCAAGGGGATCGGCAGTGTTCGTAACTCCGGTCTCGTGCGCGATGATCTGCTGGGTGCGCAGAGCCAGACGCGCGGCGTCTTCGGTGGGAAGCCCCAGCGCTTCGTCCTTGGCGTTGGTGTGCAGGGATTGCGCGCCGCCCAGCACCGCCGCCAGCGCCTGCATGGAGACGCGCACCACGTTGACATCGGGCTGTTGGGCGGTGAGCGTGGAGCCGGCGGTCTGAACGTGAAAGCGCAGCATCATGGAGCGCGGATTGCGGGCGCCGAATCGCTCGCGCATTATTTTCGCGTACAGCCTGCGGGCGGCCCGGAACTTGGCGATTTCTTCCATGAAATTGCTGTGCGAATTGAAGAAGAAGGAAAGGCGCGGAGCGAAGGCATCCACATCCAGGCCGGCCGCGATGGCGGCGCCGATATAGGCGATGGCATCGGCCAGCGTGAAGGCGACTTCCTGAATCGCGGTGGAGCCTGCTTCGCGAATGTGATAGCCGCTGATGGAGATGGTGTTCCATTCGGGCAGTTCGCGGGCGGCCCAGGCGAACAGGTCCGTGATGATGCGCATGGCGGGGCGCGGAGGATAGATGTAAGTGCCGCGGGCGATGTACTCCTTCAGGATGTCGTTCTGGATGGTGCCGGAAATTTTGGCGAGGTCGGCGCCTTGGCCGCGCGCCACGAGGGTGTAGAAACACAGCAGGATGGCCGCGGTGGAATTGATGGTCATCGAGGTGGTAATAGCAGCGAGTTGGATACCTTCAAAGAGCCGCTGCATGTCGGCCAAGGAGCAAATGGCCACGCCCACGCGTCCCACCTCGCCGGCCGCCAGAGGGTGATCGGAATCCATGCCCATCTGGGTGGGCAAATCGAAGGCGACGGAGAGGCCGGTGATGCCTTGCGACAAAAGGTAGCGATAGCGTTGGTTGCTTTCTTCGGCGGTTCCGAAGCCGGCGTACTGGCGCATGGTCCAGAGGCGGCCGCGGTACATGTCCGGATAGATCCCTCGGGTGAAAGGATACTGGCCGGGCAGCTCCGTGCTCATGATTTCGAGATTTTGCGGGCTTTCCAG
>DATHNM010000335.1:0-2104 GCA_035486095.1 Bryobacteraceae bacterium | reverse complement strand
ATGGGCGCGCTGGGACCCAAGCGCGTCGACATGGGCCCGGACGGCGAACAGCCCAAGCCGCCCTATCGTCTGGTGGACAACGAGGACACCGCGCTGCAGTTTACCGATCTGGTGTTCATCGATCCGGTTACCACCGGGTTCAGCCGCGCGGCGCCGGGCGAAAAAGACGCGCAATTCCACGGTTTCGACGGCGATCTTGACTCGGTGGCCGAATTCATCCGGCTTTATCTGACACGCTTCGAGCGCTGGGGTTCGCCGAAGTTTTTGGCGGGGGAAAGCTACGGCACCACGCGGGCGGCGGCGCTTTCGGAACGCTTGCTGGACAACGACGGAATCTATCTGAACGGCATCACATTGATTTCCACCGTTCTCAACTTTGAAACCATCTCGTTCGCCACCGGCAACGATCTGCCGTATGCCTTGTTCCTCCCCACCTATACCGCGGCCGCGTGGTATCACAAAAAGCTTCCCAAGGATTTGCAGGGAGATCTGGAGAAAGCACTGGGTGAAGCGCGGCGCTTTGCGGGCAACGAATACGGTGTGGCTTTGATGAAAGGCGACAAGCTGACGGCGCCGGAGCGGATGAATGTGGTGCGTGAGCTGGCCCGTCTGACGGGGCTCAGCGAGCAGTACATCGAACAATCCAACTTGCGTATTTCGGAGGCCCGGTTCACCAAGGAGCTGCTGCGCGACCAGCGCAAGACTGTGGGCAGGTACGATAGCCGCCTGATGGGCGAAGACCTGAATGCGGCCGGCGATACCCCGGAATACGATCCCAGCTATGCATCCGTGCAGGGCGTTTACACCGCGATGTTCAACCAGTATGTCCATGCGGATCTGAAGTACGACAGCGATGCACCTTATCAAGTGCTTACCGGGAAGGTGCAGCCGTGGAACTATGACCGCTTCCAGAACCGCTACGTGAATGTGGCCGAGATGCTGCGCCAGGCCATGACGCAAAATCCCAGCCTGCGGGTGATGATCGCACAGGGCTACTACGATCTGGCGACGCCATTTTTTGCCACCGAATACACCGTAAATCATATTGGCCTGGAGCCGGGGCTCAGCAATCACATCAACCTGACGTATTGCGATGCCGGCCATATGCTGTACACCAAAAAGAGCTGCCTGGATGGTTTGCACGGGGCCATGGCGGATTTTTATCAGAAAGCCTTTCCCACGCCCTAAGGCCACCGAGTGTTAGTTGCATTACTCTAGGGCTGTGGCGATTCAGAATGTCACAAATCCTAACCTTGGCCGAAACTGTTTGTTCCAGCATGAGTCTGATCTGATGGCATTTGATCACGATGCAGCCGGCTGAGAGCGGAATAGTAGAGCCAATTAGCGCGAGCGGAATTTTTGTGGGCCGCAGCCTTATGGCGGAACACATGCGCGCGTTCGATTGGTCGGGGACCGCACTGGGTCCGGTGGAAACCTGGCCGCAGTCCCTCAAAACCACGGTATCCACTTGTCTGGACTCGCGATTCGCCATTGTCATGTGGTGGGGCAAGCAACTGGTCACCTTTTACAACGACGGGTATTCAAAAATACTGGGCGTAAAACATCCCAGTGCACTTGGTACTCCCGCCGAGGGGGTATGGCCGGAGATCTGGCACATCATCGGCCCGATGCTCCAAGGGGTGATGGAGCGCGGGGAGGCCACGTGGTCTGAGAATCTGTTGCTTGAGCTGGAACGCAATGGCTATCCGGAAGAGTGTTATTTCACGTTTTCCTATAGCCCGATTCGCGATGAAACAGGCGGTGTGGGCGGCGTGTTCACGCCGGTTCAGGAAACCACCAGCCAGGTGATCGGAGAACGCCGCTTGCGCACCCTGCGCGATCTGGCGGAGGGCGCCCGCGCGGCGAACGTGCAAAGCGGCGAGGAAGTGTGCCGGTTGGCCGGCCAGACGCTGGCGAACAATATCCACGATATTCCCTTTTCAGCCTTCTATCTCTTCTCGGAGGACGGCAGAGAGGCGCGTCTGGCTGGGACGTCCGGCGTTACGTCCGCCACGCCGCTGATTCCTGAACTGGTGAGGATGGGGGAATGCGGGAGAGAGTGGACCTTTGCCGGCGTCTTTGAAAGCACGGAAACAGTGGCCAT
>DATHNM010000334.1:0-5473 GCA_035486095.1 Bryobacteraceae bacterium | reverse complement strand
TTCAACAGCGTGGAGCAGACGGCCGATCCGGCGATCACAATCGCCATGGGAAGCGCTGGATTGTCGATGAAGCCGAGAAACGTGGTGGTGAGGGCTGCAATCAGGAATTGGTTGGTGCCCAGCAAAGCCGATGCGGTGCCGGCGATCTCGCCATGGCGCATCATCGCAATGGCCGATCCGTTGGGGAAAACAAAACCCTGCGCCGAAACATAGATGAAGACGCAGACGAAAACGCTCCACATCCCTCCCACGCCGCTGAGCACGCTGGCCAGCAGCAGCAGCCCGGCGCCCAGTTGCACGGTGTTCGCGGTCCGCAGCACCCGCCACAGCGGGATACGGTGCGACATACGTCCGTTGATCTGAGAAGCCACCACCATGCCGGCGGCCACCGATCCGAAGAGCCAGCCGAAGCGTTCCGTGGGCACCTTGTAAAGGACAATGAACACAAACGGGGCGCTGGTAATATATGCGAATGTTCCAGCCGAGCTGAAGCCGCATACCACCGAGGCGCCGAGGAAGGTTTTATCCTTGAACAGCCGGGCGTAGGTGGACTTGATCAGGTCGAACCGCAGCGGCCGCCGCGCGTCATGCGCCAGCGATTCCGGCAGGCGGAAGTGCATGCCCACAAGACAAGCAGTGCCCAGCAGGGCCTGCACGATGAAGGCTGAGTTCCATCCAAACCAGACCAAAAGATAACTGCCGAGCAGAGGCGCCACCACGGGCGAAACGCCGAGCACCAACACCAGCATGGAAAAAATACGGCGCAGCTCGCGGGCGGGAAACAAATCGGTGACCATGGCGCGCGACATTACCGCACCGCCGCAAGCGCCCACGGCCTGCACCAGCCGGGCAATCGACATCACGGGAATGGACGGCGAGACGGCGCACGCGGCCGACGCGGCAATAAACACCAGCAGGCTGACATACAGCGGCGGCTTGCGCCCGAAGCGGTCCGTAATCGGCCCATAAAGCGGCTGGCCGAGCGCGTACCCCAGCAGAAACGTCACCATGGTCATCTGAACCGACGCGGTGGAGGTGTGAAACACCTTCTCCATCACCGGGAGCGCCGGAAGATACATATCGATGGAGAGCGGCGCGAATGCCTGCAGCGCTCCCAACAGAATCAGGAGTTCCAGATAGCGGAGCCGGGAGCTAAGGCTTTCTTGTTGAGCAATCACCTGGGAAGACACAAGTGTATCAGGTCGACTGCTTCATCCAGGCGATTAGATGATTACTATATCTTGATAAGGAATGCGTATCACGGTCATTGGCGGCGGCATCATCGGACTAGCGACCGCTTTTCGGTTGGGCCAGAAGCTTCCCGACGCCTCTATTACGGTGCTGGAGAAGGAATCGGGCGTCGGACAGCACCAGAGCGGCCACAACAGCGGAGTATTGCATTGCGGCCTGTACTACAAGCCTGGCTCGATGAAGGCCAGGCTGGCGGTCACAGGAATACGTCAGATGATTGCCTTCTGCCAGGAGCACGGCATCCCACACGAAGTCTGCGGAAAGCTGGTGGTGGCCGCCAGACCAGATGAGGTTCCACGGTTGAACGACCTGTACGAGCGCGGGCAGCAAAACGGACTGAAGGGTCTGCAAAAGCTGAGCGCGCCTGAGATGCGCGAAATTGAGCCGCACGTGGCGGGAGTGGCGGCCATCCGCGTTCCAGAAGAAGGGATCGCGGATTATCCCGCCGTCTCCAAAACCCTGGCGCGGTGCATTCAGGCGGGTGGCGGAAAGGTGGTCACTGCAGCCGCAGTAACGCGCCTGCGGCGAAATGGAGCGCGCTGGTTGGCCGAAACCGGCGCGGGCGAATTTGAATCTGATTACATTGTGAATTGCGCCGGCCTGCAGTGCGACCGGGTATGTTCGCTGGCCGGCGACCAGCCGGAACTCCAGATCATTCCTTTTCGGGGCGAATACTTCACGCTGAAGCCGGAGCGGCAGTTTCTGGTGCGCCATCTGATTTATCCCGTGCCTGATCCGCGCTTTCCTTTTCTGGGTGTTCATTTCACGCGCTTGATTCACGGGGGCGTCGAGGCGGGTCCGAACGCGGTACTGGCCACCGCCCGGGAAGGTTACAAGAAAAGCGATTTCTCGGCGCGCGATTTCATCGGCACTTTGACCTATCCGGGGTTTTGGCATTTTTTTCGAAAGTACCCGCGCGTGTGTTTCGATGAACTGCGGCGCTCGTTCAGCAAAGAGTTATTCTGCAAATCCTTGAACGCCCTGGTGCCGGAGGTGCGTCCCGAGGATCTGGCGCCGGGCGGCGCGGGCGTTCGTGCGCAGGCCATCGGGCGGGGCGGCGAGATCGTGCAGGATTTTCGTTTTGTCAAAAGCGATCGAGCGCTGCATGTGTTGAACGCACCCAGCCCGGGCGCCACCGCATCGCTGGCCATCGGCCAGGAAATCGCCGACCAGCTGACGGCTGGCATGTAATTCTAAACACAGTGTTTAGGACGCATTGGGCGCGTAGGCGTGCTATTCTAACTCTGGCGTGTTCAGCCGGCACTACAGAAGAGTGAAGGCCATTTTCGGCCTCATCGACTCCGTCCTCATTTGTCTCGCTTTTATTGCGGCATATGAGACGCGAATCTTCCTGAATTTCGAAAAACTCTTCTACTTCCTGTTCTACATAGACTTTCCAATCGCAATCCTGCTGCTGGCGGTCTCGGTGGGAAGCTGGCTGGCCATCGGCTACTGGTTCAACATTTACGAAAAGCTGGATTCGGCGCATCCGAGCGTTGTGTTGCGCGACACGTTCCGCCAGTGCGTGCTGGGTGCGGCTTGCCTGGTGCTGGCCGAGTATCTGCTGCGGCTGGACCTGAGCCGTTTTTTCGTCGCGATGTTCGCCACATACGCCTGGATCCTGCTATGCCTTTTCCGCATCAACGCGGCGCGCGTGATTGGCGCGGTGCGCAAACAATTTGGAACCGCGCACTATGTGATGGTGGTTGGTTCAGGCCCCAGCGCGCGGCATTTGGGAGAAGCGCTCGAAGAATCCCGGGATTATGGCGTCCGTTTGCTGGGCTTCCTGGATGACGAAGCCGGCCAGGTTGATTTGCAAGCCAGCTACCAACGCTATCCGCTGTCGGACCTCACCGAACTGCTGCGCCGGCACGTGATAGACGAGATTATTTTCGCCGTGGATAGCAGCAAACTGAGCCAAATGGAAGACGTGTTCCTGCGCTGCGATGAAGAGGGCGTGCGGACGCGCGTGGTGGTGGATTTCTTTCCGCACGTCAACAGTCAGGTTTACTTAGACCGCCTGGGAACCAAGCCCCTGCTGACGTTTTCGGCCGCGCCGCATGATGAAATCAGGCTGCTGCTCAAGCGCGTTACGGATTTGATCATCGCCGCGGCGGCGCTGGTGCTGCTGCTGCCTTTCATGCTTCTGATCGCACTGCTGATCCGCATGACGTCGCCCGGTCCGGCGATTTTCCGGCAGGAACGCTGCGGGTTGAATGGCCGCCGCTTTGTCTTTTACAAATTTCGCTCCATGTGCAACAACGCCGAAGAGCTGAAGGCGTCGTTGATGCATTTGAATCGAAAATCAACGGCGTTCAAAATTCCGAACGATCCCCGGCTGACGCCGCTGGGGCGATTTCTGCGCAAGTTTTCGATCGATGAATGGCCGCAGTTGTGGAACGTGCTGAAAGGCGAGATGTCGCTGGTGGGTCCGCGTCCGGCGGTACCCGAAGAAGTGGAAATGTATCAGACCTGGCAGCGCCGGCGGCTGCGCATGCGCCCCGGATTGACGTGCCTGTGGGCGCTGGCGGGGCGCGACCGGCTGGATTTCGACACCTGGATGAAGATGGATATGCAGTACATCGACAACTGGTCTCTGGAATTGGATATTAAGATTCTGCTGCGCACCATCCCGCGGGTGTTGACGGGCTGGGGCGCGAATTAGCTGAAATTTCCGCCGGGCTCGGAAGCCGTAGCCGGGCCATGACCGTTCGTTCCATTTGGCCAAATCGCCACCACATCTGTAAACCCGCGTATCATTCAACTGGCGTTGAAGTATATTTTCTAGGGGGAACACAATGGCAAGCAATCAGCATCGCATTCTGACCACGCATGTCGGGAGCCTGGTGCGGCCGCCCAAGCTGGTCGAGTTTTTGGAAGAGATCGAATCCGGACGCCCTTATGACAAGTCCGCGCACGAAGCCTGCCTGCGGGAGTCCGTCGCAGAAGTAGTGCGCCAACAAGCCGAGGCCGGCGTGGACATCGTCAGCGATGGGGAGTTCGGCAAGACTGATAACTGGGCCTGGTACATTCGGCAGCGCATCTCCGGGTTCAGTGACCGGCCCGCGACGCCGGAGGAGGCCAAGGATCCTCTGGCAACCATGAGCATGGGCCGCGACATGGCGGCTTTTCCGGAATTTTATGCGGAGTACTTTCCCACGCAAAAGCTGCGTGTCCGCCCCGCCAACACCACAACCGTATGTACCGCGCCCATCCGCTACGTCGGGCAGGCACTGGTTCAGCGCGACATCGCCCATCTCAAAGCCGCGGCCGCCCAGGTAAAAGTGGAGGATGCTTTCCTGCCCGTAGTCGCTCCGGCAAGCGCGTTCCCTTTTTATAAGAACGAGTACTACAAAGACGAACAGTCGCTTCTGTTTGCGCTGGCGGAAGCGCTTCGCGAAGAATACAAAGCCGTGCTGGATGCCGGTCTCAGGGTTCAGATCGACGATGCGTTTCTTCCGTGGACCTATGAGCGGATCGTGCCGCCCATGACACTGGCGGAATACCGGAACTGGGCCGAGTTGCGCATTGATGCCCTCAATCATGCAATAGAGGGTCTGCCGCAGGAACGCATCCGGTATCACATCTGTTGGGGAAGCTGGAACGCGCCGCACATTTTCGATGTTCCGTTGAAGGACATCGTCGATCTGGTTCTGAAGCTGCGCGTGGGCGGATATCAATTTGAAGCGGCCAACGTGCGTCACGAGCACGAATGGAAGGTGTGGCAGGACGTAAAGGTGCCGGACGACCGCGTCCTGATCCCCGGCGTCATCAGCCACGTCACCAACGTTGTGGAACATCCGGAGCTGGTGGCAGACCGCCTGGTGCGTTTCGCCAATATCGTGGGCCGTGAGAGAGTGATGGCGGGTTCCGATTGCGGTTTTGCGCAAGGCCCGTTCACTCGCCGGGTCCATCCAACTATTCAATGGGCGAAGCTGAAGGCCCAGGCAGAGGGCGCCCGGATCGCGACGGCAAGGTTGTGGGGCCAGACGTCGGCAACTTCATAGTCGCTTTTATATAAACACCGGATTACCGTGAGCGCAGAAGCTGCCGAAAATGGGCGCTTGGCCTAGTGTGTTGTTGGTGGAGGCGGCGGGAGTCGAACCCGCGTCCGAGAAAGCCCGCCGTGAAAAGAACTACGTGCGTTTCCGATTCGGTAGTTGTCGGCCGCCGCATTAGAACCGGCAAGAAAACGGCGGCTTAGCCCGATTGTCGTCAGCCT
>DATHNM010000333.1:0-12384 GCA_035486095.1 Bryobacteraceae bacterium | reverse complement strand
ATCGTAGCACTGCGGCCCACGGCCGACGTAGTTCAAGCCGATGTCGATACATTGGAACAAGCCCACGGCGGTTTTCGCGTTCGAGCCGATGGCGATTGGCTGGAAGCGGAGCACGTTGTCATCGCCACGCCGGCCGCCGATGCCGGGCGCATTCTGCAGACTTTGCAACCGGAGGCTGCCGGTTTGCTCGAAGGCATTCCCTATACGACGTCCATCACGCTCGCGCTCGGCTATCGCAAAAACACCTTCGATCATCCGCTGATCGGCCACGGCTTTCTGGTTCCGAAAAAAGAGCGCAAGCTGATGTTCGGCTGCACCTGGGTAGGCAACAAATTCGACTATCGCGTCCCGCCCAACATGGTGGTGCTGCGATGTTTCCTGGGCGCCGAGGCCATGCCGCTGTAAGACGAAGCCGTGGTGGATGCGGCACGCACCGAACTGCACGGCAGCATGGGCGTCGAAGCCGAGCCGGTGTTTCACAACATCGCCCGCTGGCCCAACGCCATGGCGCAATATACCGTGGGTCATGAACAACGAGTCGCGCGCATCGAACAGCTGGTGCAGGCCATCCCCGGCTTGTATCTGGCCGGCAATGCTTATCACGGCATTGGCGTGCCGGACTGCGTTCGCATGGGCCAGGAAGCCGCCAGCCAAATCATTTCCGAATGTAAACCACAGCCGCACCCGGCGTAACCTCGATGCGGTCCACGTTGCCCGCCAGTTCGAACGGCTCATCGATCTTGGCATCGGGATAAAACGGCAGGAAAAAATTCTGCACCAGAAAATCCAGCGGCGTGCCGGTCACCGCCAGCCCACCTATCTCCACCCGCACCAGATGCACGGTAGCCTGGCCGCGGGCCGATTGAATAGCTGCTCTGGCCGTTACCAGCTTTTCGCCCTGAATCAGTGTAGCTACCAGCCAGTTCGTCTCCACGCCACTGGCATGCCGCACTTTTAGAAAATCGATCAACGCCGACGCGTTGGCCTCGCCATTTCCCAGCGCCAGGCGCGGTTGGCGAAATCCTTCCGGGATAATCGCCGGCGCTTTCACTCGCACCCAGGCATTCAACTCGGCTGCGGTGAATCGAAATACCGAGCCGGGCTTGGCTTGGCCGCTTTCGATGAGATCCAGCTTCTGGCTGACGCCCATGGCCACGGGATCGGCGCCCTGCAACCAGGCAGAGGCAACCAGGACGAACATCAGAATCCGCGTGCCCAAGTTCCATCATATCGGCTTGCTGATAGAATCGAGCTGGGGATACCAGATGAAACTAACTCACGTAGTGCTTCTTTTAGCGAGCGGCAGCCTGTTACAGGCAGCCAGCGACGCTCCCAAACGCCTTGACGATTCCGCCGAAATGCTCACCGAGATCATGTCGGCTCCCGACAAAGGCATTCCTCAGGACCTGCTGCAGAAGGCTCAGTGTGTCGTGCTCGTCCCCGGCCTGAAGAAGGGCGCCTTCATCATCGGCGCTAAATATGGCAAAGGATTTATGCTGTGCCGCAAACCCGGTGGCGTGGGATGGTCCGCGCCGGCCGCCATTCGCGTGGAAGGCGGAAGCTTTGGATTCCAGATCGGCGGTTCGGAGACGGACGTGGTCATGCTGGTAAACAGCGAGACCGGCGCGAAGAAACTGATGGAGAGCAAATTCACCTTGGGTGCCGATGCCTCGGTTGCCGGCGGGCCTGTAGGCCGCACTTCATCGGCGGAAACAGACGCGCAACTGCACGCCGAGATTCTGACCTGGTCGCGTTCGCGCGGCGCCTTAGCGGGCATATCGCTATCCGGCGCCACTTTGCGTCCGGATGACGATTGGAACAAGGATCTCTACGGTTCCTCGCTCACCAATAAAGAGATCGTCATGGGCAGCACGCCCGTCCCGCCCCCGGCGGCGAAATTGATCGCGGTGCTGGACAAATATTCCAGCCGCAAGTAGCTTACGTTTCCAGCCAGCCTGCGGGGGGCAGCGTTGCACCGTTCACCATAAGCCGGAAGTGTGCGCCTGCCGCCCAGTCTGGTATCTGGATCTCGAAAATGTTTTTCTTCGCTAACTGCACGGCAGGATTGTCCAGCAGAGAAATGGTTTTTTCATCGGTGTGAACTTCCAGCGAATGGAACTGGAAGCCGTCATCGAAATCCAGCCGCAAGTAGAGATTGCCGCTATCGGTGCCGTAGTAAACGTCAAGAATTTTCGGCTCGTCGCTATGCATGGATCCAGACCGGTTGTCCGGCTGATAGCGTCCGGCGCCCACCCATTCGAAATATGAGGTAATGCGGCCGTCGATCACCGGCCGGATGGGATGCGTGGGCGGCTGGTTCAAATTCGGAATATTATCCTTGAGAATCGGCCGCGACAATTCCTCCGGTGGCGCCAGGCCAAGCGCACGATATACGTTGGACAGATGCTGGCGGTACAGCTCATCGAATTCGATGCGGTTCTCGGAAATATGCTGCGGCCCGTACCACCAGCACCAGTCGCTGCCCTCGGCAATCAGCAGCTCTTCATAAGCCAGGGCGCGCTGCTTTTCTGAGACGCCGGCCTCAACCTGGTCGAACTTCTGATGCGCCCGCAGCAGATATTCCCAGGCGATGTTGTCTTCCTCGGCGCCGATCCAGATATCGAAATTCGCGTCGATCCACGATCCCGGATGGATGTGATCCAGCGTGTGCGGTGGATCCAGCTTCAGAGCCTCGCTCACCGTAAGCGCCGCCAGATCGTCAGACTCGCTAATCCGCCGGTACAACTCGCGCAGGAATGGCCGCCCGTTGTGATCGTAATATTCCCAGGCGTTCTCACCATCCAGGATGATGGGAACCAGAACGTCGCCGCCGCGCTCCAGCATGGGCCGCGTGTTCTCGCGAATGCGATCCAGAAACTGTCCCGCCGCGTCTTCCGCTCGCATGCCGGAATAAACGAACCCCACCTGGTCGCTCAGGAAATGATCGCGAAAAATCATGCGCAGCTCGCGGCCCTTCTGCTGCCACAAGTACGATCGGTAGGTGACCTCCGCATTGCCGTCCTGGTGGATGGTTTGCGACAAAACTCCGTTGTCGCTCGCGGCCCACTGGAAGCCGGCTTCAGCGGCCAGCGCCAGCGCTTCGTCCGACACCGAGCCTTCCGATGGCCACAGCCCCACCGGCGCGCTCCCGAACAGTTGCTGCATATAGTCGCGCGCGCTTTTCAGTTGATGCAGCGCGTCTTGCGGATATTGAAAACGGCTGGGCAGCGTCACGCCCGGATGCGAAACGCTGGCGATGTTGGAATCGCAAATCAAAGGAAGGATGGGATGATAGAACGGCGTGGTGGAAATCTCTATTTGCCCGCGTGCGGCGAATTCCTTGTAAACCGGCACCACCGCCGCCAGAATCTCGCGCTCCTTGCGCGCCATCACGGCTTGATCCTGTAGCGAAAAATCGCGGCCCTTCGCCACCAGCGCCTTCACTGCTTCATCGTGCGCCTGGAAATCTTCGTCAAACCACGCCACCTGCGAAAGCACCTGCAGATCGCGCAGATCCTGGATGCTGAAATGCAGCCGGCCCACCTTTGGATTCGCCCCGCAGGCCTTCCAGGTATTTAACAGCTCGCCGTAACGCGGATAGCGATAGATCAGATGGTCTGCGTTGGCCTGAAAGAAATAGCGCAAGACGAATTCACGCTCCGCCTCGCTCAGATCCTCCGCCGGCTTTACGGCACACTCCAGAAATGGATCGGCCGCCGCGCCCGATGCGTACTCCTGAATCTGCACGATCATCGAGGGTACCAGGTTGAAGGTCTGGTGCACGGCGGGAAAATCCTGCAGCACTTTCACCATTCCGTAGTAATCCTTCAGCGCGTGAAAGCGCGTCCAAGGCAGGCGATATTCACCGAGCATCAGGTCCTTATACAAAGGCTGGTGCATGTGCCAAACAAAGCAGAGGTGAGCGCGAGGCAAATAATACTCCGTTATCGTCTGAACAGGCTGCGCATCTATTTAGCGAACATGCTTCGCATGGGGGGCGGTGCATCGGTGCCGCGGATGGCGCGCCACAGGATGTCGTTCAACTCGTCGTCGTCGTTCAAATCTTCCTTCGTGAAATCCATCCGCGCAGACCGGGCGGCCGTCGCTGAATTAGCCGGGTTGCGTTCTTCCAGTGAGATGCGCGGCTTCTCGGCCTGATACGGGGCCGGCGACGCTTGCTGCGCAAAACTGGCGAACATCGGCCGGGCTCCGGCGTCGAAATGCGTCATGGGGCGCAAATGCAAAATCAGCTCCATGGTGCGCAACATCGACGTGGTGTTGTACATATTGCTGTCAACCGTTCCCCTGCGCGTATAAGGCGAAATGATGAAGGCCGGCGAACGATGGGAATCCACGTGGTCTGGTCCGTTCTGCGCGTCGTCCTCCAAAACAAAGATGGCTGTGGAGCCCCAGAATTTACTGCGCGAAATGCCTTCGACAATCATGCCCAGCGCGTAATCGTTATCGGCGAACGCGGAAAGCGGTGCGATTTTTCCCGCCGTCGTGGCCGACGTGTGATCGTTGCCCAGCCGCATGAACATCAGCGCGGGCATTTGGTTCGCGCTCTCAAATTGCTTCAGATCGCCGAGGAAGGTTTCCGCGCGCTTGACGTCGGGGTAATCCAGATCGAAGCTGCGATACTGCATGTTCGTCACCTTGGCCAGCACTGGATCCAGAACCTTGTCTATCTGCACGCCATCGGGGCCCGGCGCTTCCTTGTTTTCCACCCAGTAACCGTAGTTGCGCATGGAAACACCCGCCGATCCGGCATTCGTCCACAGATAACCGGCCGGAGGATAAGCCGCGGGCTCGCCGCCCTCGAAATCGTAATTGGGGTTGCGGTTAGCGTAGGTGCTGGGCCACATCTTCACTACGAAATCATTCGCGATGGCCGATGTCGACCAGTTGTGCCCATCCGCGCTCACGTCGCTATTTACGTAGAAGTTATCGAACAGTACAAATTCGCGCGCCAGCTTGTGGTGATTGGGGCTGACGTTTTCCTTGAACAAACACAGCGCGGGATCGCTCTCGCCCTTACCGATGTCACCCAGCACCTGATCGTAACTGCGATTCTCCTTGACGATATAAAGCACATGCTGGATGGCGGCCGGAATGCCAGCCGGAGTTTCATCGAGTTTCGCATCCGTATAGGGCGAATTGGATTTCACCTCGGCCGTGTAATTCCCCAGCGCTTCATCGGTCAATGCCGGAATGAAGGACGCGGAGCCGGTCTGGATGTGAGCCACATACTGGATGGTCAGGCTGTTCAGCTTTTTGGTGGGATTGGGCCCGTTGGTATTGTTCGGATAACTGCGTGAACCTTTGCCGTTCAACACCACCAGGCGGCCGTCGGCGAGCACGCTGGCCGCTGTTGGATACCAACCGGTGGGAACGAAGCCCAGCACCTGGCTGCGCGCCGAAGTAACATCCACCACCGCGGCGGCGTTTGCGTCAGAGCACACCACAAATAGACGGCTCTGATCTGGACTGAGGGCCAACGCGCTGGGTGTCATGCCCAGCGGATGATTGGGCGTGGTTGAGACGTTGACGGTTTCCACCACGCGCAGATCGCCGCTATCGGATACGCCGATGGAATAAACGTTGTTGGTGTTCGCGGCGGAAACGAAGATGCGCGCCTTAAAGCTGGGCGGCTGCGCGGCGTCTTTGTCGTCGTCGCTTTCTTCAGCGCGGGTAGCACGGTCGCGCCAGACCATATCGGTGGGATGCGCGCCCAGCCGCAGCGTCTGCAGCAATGCGCCATTGCTGGTCTGGTGATGATAAAGAGAGCCATCGGCCCAACTGGTCACATAGAAGGATTTGCCATCCGGGTTCAGCAGGATGCGATAAGGCCGGCGCCCGGTTTTGAAGCGATCGATCACGATGCCGGATTGCGTATTCACCACCACTATCGAGTCATGATACAGATCGCAGGCATACAACAAGTGGGCCTCCGGATCAATGGCCACATCGCCGATAAAATCGCGCGCCGATCGCGCCGCGCCCTTCACAATCTCGAACGTGCGCGTGGGCGACAGCTTGCCGTTCTCATCGAACGAAAATTCGAAAACCGACGCTTGCGATCCCCCGCCCACCCATAATGTTTTCCCGTTCGGCGCAAGCGACAACCCCAGCCACGCATCCGTCACCGGCGTGCGGCCAATCTCATGGCCATCCCGGGTATCCAGAACGCTCAGCGAGGGCGGATTGAAACCGCCGTTCAGTACGATCAGGAAGCGCCCGTCTTTGGAAAGGACGGACGACATCGGCAAGGTATCAAGCGGAATCTGCACGCCGGCCGGCTTCACGCGCCAGCCGCTGTTCAGCAAAAATCCACCGTCCGCAAGGGGGCCTACCTGTTCGCGCGGCGGAGGCTGCGAGGTAGAAAGGAGCGCCGCAGCCATCAGGATAAACGCGGCAAAAACGACGTGCAGTCTCATTCAGGGAACCTCTGCTCTTATTCAGAAAACCGCTGGGCGATCGGAAAGCGCCGGCCGATGCCGAACGCCTTGGTGGTTACCTTCAGGCCGGGAGCTGCCTGCTGGCGCTTGTATTCATTGCGGTCCACCTTGTTCACAATGTCCCGCACTAAAGTTACCGGCAGTTGAAGTTCGTCGGCGATAATCTGCGGCGCGTCGTTGTTCTCGATGTAGAGACGCAGAATCTGGTCCAGAACTTCATAGGGCGGCAGCGAATCGGTGTCTTTCTGGTCGGGGCGCAGCTCAGCCGAAGGCGGCTTGCTGAACGTGTTCTCAGGAATTGCGCCCGGAGCTCCAGGCCCCAGTGAGTGGCGTTGATTGGCCACGCGCGCCAGCGAATAAACCAGGGTCTTCGGCACATCGCTGATCACGGCCAATCCACCGCACATATCGCCATAGAGCGTGCAGTAGCCCACAGCCAGCTCGCTCTTGTTGCCGGTGGTAAGCACCAGCGCGCCCCATTTGTTGGACAGCGCCATCAGCGTCACGCCGCGCAGGCGCGATTGCAGATTCTCTTCGGTCACGCCCACCGCCGAATCGTCGAACAGGGGCTCCAGCACATTGAGAAACGCGCCGTACTGATTCTGGATCGGGATCAGCTCAAAGCGGATGCCCAGGTTGTGCGCCAGCTCGCGCGCGTCCGTGATGCTGTGGCCGGATGAATACGGGCCAGGCATGCCGACGCCTATTACATTTTCCTTGCCCACCGCATCCACCGCGATGGCCGCCGTGAGGGCCGAATCGATTCCGCCGCTGAGCCCGATAATGACGCGTTCAAAGCCGCACTTACGAATGTAATCGCGCGTGCCCATGGCCAGCGCCTGATAAACCGCCTCGCACTCATCGGACAGGTTGGCATGGCGTTCGCCGGTCAGCGTCTGGGTGTCCAGCATCACCAGGTCTTCCTCGAACGACGCCGCACTCGCGATGATTTCTCCCTGCGGGTTCATGGCGAAGCTGCTGCCGTCGAAGAGCAGCTGATCGTTTCCACCCACTTGATTCACGTACACGATGGGCACATGAAAATGCCGGGCCGTAGCGGCGAAAATTTCATTTCTTTGCGCGCGCTTGCCCATGTGATAGGGCGACGCATTGATGCTGATCAGGATGCGCGCTCCCGCCGTCGCCAGCTCTTCCACCGGATCGCGGCTGTAGCGCCGGCGCTCCCAATACTGCTTGTCGTTCCAGATGTCTTCGCAAATGGTGAGTGCCGAGACCGCATCGCCCAGGGCCAGAGGCGATTGCTTGGCGGCCGGCTCGAAATAGCGCGCTTCATCGAAAACGTCGTAGGTGGGCAGCAGCATTTTATGCTGCCGGAATATGATGCGGCCGCCCTGCAGCACAGCGGCGCTGTTGTAGATGGGCAGCCCGGCGGGCGATCCCGTGCGGGTCACCGTCCCACAGATCAGGCTCACGTTCAGCGGCGCCGCGTCGGCCGCCAGGCGCTCCAGGTGCTGCTCCGTACGATCCAGGAAGGTTTCTTTTTCAAGCAGATCGCGCGGCGGGTAACCGGTCAGCGACAATTCCGGGAAAACCACCACATTGGCGCCGGCCGCGGATGCTCGTGTCGCGAACTCCAGCATGCGCTTCGCATTGCCGCAAAGATCGCCGACCGTGCTGTTGATTTGTGCCAGGGCGATCTTCATTTTTTGATCCGCGCCAGGGGGAAAACCCCATTTTAGCTACTTATTGCCGCCTGCCTCCAGTTTGGTGTTCGGAACGCCTTTGTACTCGCCTGGAATCTGCGGCGGAAACACGTGCACCCGCGATTTGAACCGCCAGCCGTTGGGCGTCTTCACGTACACATCCTGATAGCCGCCCACATGTCCGTCAAAGTCCGCGTTGCCGCGCTTGCCCTGGTCGCCTGGATAAACCAGATACGATTTTCCGGTGGCGCCTTCAGGCGAGGCCTCAATCACCAGGTTTTCCGTGGTGTGGGTTTGATGGGGCTGCTTCACCCGCGCGCACCCCGGCCCGCCCGCCGCTTCCACCAGCTTGGCGTGGCCCTTGTATTCGATGCCGTTCAGGCCAACCACGAACACGCCGTCATCGGTGTACAGGTTCGCGTAGTCTTCGCCGTGATTGGAGCAGTTGTCCAGCGCAAAAGCGTAGCGGTAGTTCAACTGCTGAATCTCCAGGTAGTCCAGGGCCGTCAGCGGCTTCACCTTCGGTTCGGCGGCGTAGCCCTGGCTCATGGCCAGAACAGCGGCCACAAATAGAATGGGTTTCTGCATGGAAGCTCCTTTTTGAGTCTTTCTCACTTGGCTGGCGCAGGAAACGCAGCCTGCGATCCCGAGTTCAATAGCGTTTCCAGGCCCAGATTCGGATAGCGAGCTTTCATCTTCTCCCGCAGCTCTTCCGCGGATTTCGACGAAGCCGCCGATTGCTCGAAATACTGCATGTATTGCTTCATGAATTCGATGCTGGAAGCGTCCGTCGGCGCGCCTGCTATCTGATGGCCTGGAACCACGATGGTGGGGTTTAAGGCGGCGATCGCAGCCAGAGTCCGCAGCCATTCCTCATGCATCTTGGGAACCACAAAGTGTACACCGCTGAAAACAATGTCGCCCGCCACCACGGCCTTCAACGACGGGATCCACACGTAGGAATTGTTCCTGGGGCTGTCTCCGGTTAAGCCTCCGGTGATTTCCAGCGTCTGGCCTTCCAGCGTGAGCGTGTTGCCTTGCAATTCTTCGGGAATCACGGGATCGGCTGGGACATTGTCGCCGTGCGTGGCGCTCCAAAATTTATAGCGTGGTCCCCAGCCGGCCTTGGTTCCGGCAACAGTCGCGGGCAGCGCCACCAGCCTGGCATTCGGGAAGGCCTGCTTCATCACCGCCAGGCCGAAGTAATGATCGGGATGCGGATGCGTGATGTACACGGTGGTCAGGTTTTTCTTGCTCTCCAGAATCATCGCCGCCAGGCGATGCGCCTCGCTGAGCAGGAACTGCGGGTCGATGAGGATGGCGTCTTTGTCGCCGTATACCAGCGTGGAATTGACCGAATAGCCGTCGGGGCTGGAGGTAAAAATCCTCAATTGGAGGCGGGATTGGGCCGCTGCTATGCCACCGGCGGCCATCCAGACCAGTGCGGCCATCGCGAGACGCGTTTTCACCTGGGTCTCCTAAGGCTGGCGCCGGAACAGCGACTCATTTTTCAGCAACTGCTCGAAGCGCACGATATCTTCATTGTTTTCGATGCACTCATATTCGTGCAGCCGTTCACCGGGCCGAAGGGAAAGGAAGGATGGCGCGGGACTCCAGGTTTTCGTGAACGCTTTCGGATCGTCGATGGTCACTTCATAGGTGATGGTGTCGTAATCCACACGCGTGTAGCGCTCAATAACGTGCAGTGCGTCGCTATGCAGCGTCGCGCCGCCCACGCCCAGCCAGGTTTTGTCGTTAAAACCGATCACATCCACAACCAGCGTGTCGCCTTCCCAGTGCGCCACCGAATCGCCCAGGAAAGATTGGTCGACATCGTCGGGATGCTTGCGCCCATCGGTCGGGATCACGCGAAATCCATGAAATGTTTCGTAGATAAACGTGATTTCGTCCTTGGTCTGGATGATCTTGATGGGCAGCGGCTCATTGGTGATGCGCGGTACGCCCACCAGAAGGCAGCGCGCGCTGGGATCGTCTATGTTCCTGCGGTCGCGCAGTTCCTTCAGTTTGGGCAGCAGCCAATCCTGATAGGGTGGCACCACGCGGCTGGGCACCACGGCGGCCGGCGCGCTGGCCACCGCTGAATCGCCGGGCCGCGCCGCTTTCGCGTTGGCGGACCCCACGGCGAAAGCCAGGCCGCTGGCCCCTCCGCCTTGCCAGATCCCAGAGAGGTCGGGCTTTCCATCGGCGGTGCGTGGGACGGGTGGTTTAGCGGGTTTGGGCGCGTCTTGAGCAACCAACTGAGAAACGGCGGACAAAACTACCAGGAGCGAGGCGAGTGCCAGGAAGCTTCGCATCGCATCAGTCTATCGTATTCACTGAGTGCTTCGTGTTCCGTCAGTGCTTCGCGCCCGCGATGGAATTCACCGCCTGCCAGAAAAATTGCACATGCTTGTACACCGCTTGTTCCAGGATCCGTTCCTGATCGCTATGCGGCCCGTAGCCCTTGGGCCCATCCTCTTCGTCCACCATCGCGCCCACGCCGTAACACTGCACGCCCTTGGCGCGCAGAAACGCCATGTCGGTTGCGCCGGTTTGCATCAGCGGAATGGTGACCACGCCGTAGATGCTCTGATAGGCGGCTTCCACCGCCCGGTAAGCGTCCGAATCCAGCTTAGAGGGCGCAGCGCCCGGCCGCTGATTCGCCGTGTCCGGCACCAGCTGGATTGACGGATCGTTGATCACCTTGCGCATGCTTTCATAGAACGCCGTGATGTTCTCGTCCGGTAGGGCGCGGATATCCAGCGTCGCCTCGGCTTCAGAGGGAATCACGTTCACCTGATAGCCGCCCTTGATGATGTTGGGAGAAATGGAGGTGTGCAGCATCGAATAGTTGAGCGGATCGTGCTCCGCCAGATATTCCCGCACGGCCGGCGCCTTTTGCGAATCGAAAAGCCCCTTGAAGCGCGCGGCTTCTTCGGGAGCGCTCACCGCCGCCATCTTTTCGAAATAGTAGCGAGTGGTGTCATTGAATCGCATAGGCGGGTCCCAAGCCGCGATGGTCTCCACGGCCTTTGCCAGGTGCACCAGGGCGTTGCTTCGCAGCGGCCGCGATCCGTGCCCGGCCGGCCCCTTGGCGATCAGCCGCGCCCCGTTGGGCTGCTTCTCGGTGGTTTCCACCAGCGCATAGCGCGCCTGCCCATTCTTCAGCCGCACTCCGCCGCTTTCGGCCAGGCAGAACTCGGCGTCGATATCGTTCCAGTGCTCCTTGATCAGATACTCTATGCCGGGCCCGGTGGACGCCTCTTCGCCCACCTCCGATACGAAGATCACGTCGCGGTCGAGCGGCGTCTTCTGCCGCTTCAACACCAGCATGGTCATCATTGCCGCCAGCAGATCGCTCTTGTCGTCCAGCGTGCCGCGCCCGTATACATAGCCGCCCTGCCGGGTGGCGCTGAACGGGGGAAAGGTCCATTTGGCAGGGTCCACGCGCACCACGTCGCTATGTCCCATGATCAGCAGCGGCCTTTTCGAACCGTTACCCTTCAGCCGCGCGATGATATTGGCGCGCGCCGGATCGGCGGCCACCAGCATAACCGGAATGCCATCCGCTTCCAGGGTCTTCTTGACGTATTCGGCTACGTGAGTTTCGTTGCCGGGCGGGTCGCTGCTGTCGATTTGCACCAGCGCCTGAAAATGGCGCATGGCTTCGTCATTGATTTTTGACCAGTCGGGTGTTTGCGCGCCCGCGGACAGCGCACAAACAAGAAGAGCGAATACGAAAAGATTTCGCATCCGCTCAGTCTAGCGTATCGTGATCCAGGTACGGTTTACTTGGTCAGACCAAAGGCGCTGGCGAGCGTCGGACCCGATTTTCCGCGCGGCAGCAAACTGGGGCCGGACGGAATGAAAATCTTCGCAACGTTGGTGTTCACATCCACCACCAGGCCCAGGAACCCGGATTGCATCTCGTCCCAATTCTGATCGCCCCACCAGATGGTTTTTGTCGGGTCGGGATTGAACTTATTGTTCGCCGAATTATCGTAGTGAGCGATCGCCAGGATCTTCGTTCCCTTGGGCACGACTAACGGCTTCGCGAGCTGATATCCAACCTGCCAGTCGAAATTCCAGATTCCTTTGAAGACGGTTTCGGTTTCGCCGGTCGGATACGTTACGCGCAGCTCATAGTCCTTGCCCCGCAGATGCATGTGCGGTTGGATATAAACCAGCTTTGCGCCGTCCACACCCACAGTGACCTCGCTCACCACCTCGGCATTCTTATCTCCTGCCGGAATCACGAGGTT
>DATHNM010000332.1:0-7016 GCA_035486095.1 Bryobacteraceae bacterium | reverse complement strand
CGGCCGCCGTGGCAGCGTCTATTCCGAACGAACCTGCCACCAATCCGAAACACGGCGGCAGGTGAACTTCGGTTCCCAGATCGGACGCTTCGATTAACAGCGCGTCTCCAGAAATATTTGCGGCCAGACGCAGGAATCGGCGGCCCATTGCAGACGAAGCGTCGCGGGATTCGCGCGCCAGTTTGCGCGCACCCAGATGCGCGTTCAGCGCAAGCCACTCGGAGATGGGGGAGCCGCAGCCGGCCGAGCAGTAGGCGGCTTCTAGCGCTCCCGTTTCCGCGAGATAATCCTCCAGGAAGGCCGCCAGGAGTTCCGTCTTCAACAGTCCTGCTTCCACCAGCGCTTCGATTCCGAAGGAATGGGCCGCGCCTCCAATCGGAAAAGCGCTATCGGCAAGCTGCTGCAGCTGAAGCAAAGCAAGCATCATGCGAACAGGCTCTGCACGCCGTGGGGCAGGGAATCGGCGGCAGCGGATGCATCCCAACCCAACTCGGCTTTGACCACATCGAAAAAGGCGCTGCGATCCACGTCCTGCCCTTGCAAACGGCTGGCCAGAATATCGGCGGTTATAAGATTGCCGCTGGCGGTGGCATATCCGGCATCGGAGATCAGATCATAATTTCCCCAGCGGCTGCGGTAGAGGCCCTGGCGATTCCATCGCACCGCCGAATACAGTGCGTCATTTATTCCGCTCAGCGGAAACAGCGCGCCGTACAGCTTGGCCAGATTACAGCACACGCGCGCGAAGTATGTGATGTTCGGGCCGTGCCAGCTGGAACGCAGCGGATCTGGGATCAGTCCGAACAAGTTCGATATCCCCAGGCGAGTGGGACCTTTGAACTTTGCGAAGCTGATCATGGGGCAGCCAAGATAGGGGAGCAACACCTGGGGGACGTAGCCCAGCAGTTCTGAATGTCGCAACGCGATTCCTTTTTCCGCCAGAAGCTTCTCGATACACGCGGGCGGGGCGCAGGCTTCATCCCAATGTGCTTCGGTGACGTTGACGTACTCGGCGGAATGCTTCGCCAGGACGGCGGCCAATCCGGTGCGGCGCAAATACTCGGCATCCTGCTGCCGGATCCAGGCGCGATGCTCGCGCGCCTCGCTCTCCCAATCGAAAGAGGCGTCCTCTAGATTTCGGCGGCTGGTGTGGCCTTCGAGAATAATGGCGGGCGCAGGCAGTGCGCCGAGCAAAAGATCCAGCGCGGCGGGGTCTGTGTAGGTGCCGCTGGCATAGCCATGCCAGGTGACCTTGACGAGGATACGTTCGGGCTCGCGAACTGGAAGAATGCGATCTATCAGATGGGACATTCGCTCGCGATTCGGGACCGAGGCAATGACCCCACACCCGACAGTCCAGAACTCGGGCTGCAAAGCGGGATTCTGTCTGGGCGACGCGACCCGCACGGATTCGCGAGCACGCTTCTCATTCCATAAACGCGTCATCCTTTGCGTGAGCCACGCCGTGATGGCCGGATGATCGCCCGGCGGCTCGGCCATGTTCCAGGCCCCGGCTCCCGGGTGCTGCCTTTGAAAGTTCTCCAGGATCACGGCGCCGAATTCCACATGCTCAGTCCGCCACTGCGCTTGTGACAGCATCACCCAATTGAGGGGACGCAGTGCGCAAGCCTCGAGTGCCAGGGCCAGAAATGGCTGGGCGTGCCGTAGAAAACCAACCTCGCCGGCCGCCAGTCCCAGACGCTCCCAAAGCAACCGCATCAATCGATAACTCTGCGCACGGCTGCCCGAATCGCCATGGCCGCTGGCTGCCAGGATGAGGCCGGTGCGCTGCGGCGTTTCCTGCCTTGGCGCCAGGGCGCGGGCGACCTGGTCCGCGAAACATTCCACCAGCAGAGCATGCCCGGGGTCTACGTCGTCATGATGCAAACTGACTTGAGGATGATCGCGGCGGGCCTCGCCCATTACATGCCCAAGCGCCTCGCGTTGCAAGAGATTGAAATCTAGGGCGACGGGTAGCACGAAAAGTTCTCTGGTGCCGCGGGCCGCTTCTTCGGAAATCGCGGCCCCCAGCGTATCCATCGGCGCCAGGCGGACGGCCGGTTCAAATCCCAGGATCGGTTGACAGGCCTGCCCCACTGCGAGAGCCTGTTCGGAAGCTTTGTTCCAGGCCGCATCACCGCGGTGCAGATCTGTAGCGAGGATGAACGCCGGAGTCAGCGCAGTTTTCCGCCGATCCTTCCGTGCTTGGTCATGGATGCCAGCACGTCCACCATGGCGCGCACGGCCACCAGCGCGGTGATGTCGGAAATGTCGTAAGGCGGCGAAACCTCCACTGCTTCCATGGCGGCGATTCCTTCTTTGGCCACGCCCTTCAAAATCGCGAGAGCCTCGCGCGGCAGGAATCCACCGGGCTCCGGCCAGCCGGTGCCGGGAACGAATCCGGCATCCACCGAATCGACATCGAACGATAGATAAACGGCGCTCGCGCCTTTCCAAGCCACTTCCAACGCGATCTCAATGGTCTTATCGATCCCAATGCGCTCGATGTCGGAAATGGTCAGCACAGTGGATCCGCGCTCGCGGCCTTTTTTCACGCCGGGCCGCGGGACCTGCCAGCCGCCGATGCCCACTTGCACCAGATTCGTCGGCGGGCAATTGGGAATGTTGGTCGCATGAAACCATGGACAAGTGTGCATGATCTCGTCCATGTCTTTTTCCTGAGTGTCGATATGCCGATCCAAATGGATGATGCCGACCTTACCCTCCACGCATTCCGCCACCCCCCGCGCACAGGGGAAACCAATGGAATGGTCGCCGCCCATGATCATCGGCAACGTTCCCTGCGAGAGGATGTGCGCGACGCCCTTGGTGATCTGGTCGTGACTCTTGGTGATGTTGGCGGGGCAAAAAATATCGCCCACGTCGCACATCTTGAGCGACTCGCGCAGATCCACGCCCAGTTCGAAATTATAGGTCGTGTACAACGACGAAATACGGCGGATGCCTTGCGGACCGAAGCGCGTGCCCGCGCGATACGTTGTGCCGATGTCGAAAGGCACACCGACAAAGGCCACGTCGTATTCGCCAACTTTTCGAACATCCTCCAGGTAAGGAGTCTTGAGAAAGGTATTGATGCCAGACCAGTGCGGAAGCTCGCCCCGCTGAAAACAACTGATCTCGGTTTTGTCCTGAATGGAATCCACGCATTCCAGGCCGAATTCCTTGCCGCGCCGGACTTCCTCCTCCCATTGCCGCGATGGAATCTGGCTCTCCTCGCGGAGCGCTTTCATTCCTTCCAGTTCCGGCAGCTTCACTTCTCTGGTGTGTTCCCGATGCTTCGGGGCATGGCTCTTGTAAAAGGACATGGGGGCTTGGGTGAAGTACTTACCTTTCTAGTTTAGGCTTCGTTTTAGATTTCCGGGGCGCCCGTTTGTTCGTCGCTTTCAGCGCCGGTGGGGAAGGTGCTTTGCTCTACGCGGCGAACTTGCCGGGCGATTTCGAGTTCGTCGCCGGTTTCGGGAATAGAAAGATCCAGGACGACATTCGCGCCGTCGTCATCGCCGGCGGTGCGGCCCAGTGCGATCACGCGCGTGGCCAGGATGACAGCCTCGCGCGGGTTGTGCGTCACGAAAAGAATGGTGGTCCCGGTTTCGCGCCACAGATCCTTGATCAGCCGCTGCATTCCCGCGCGCGTGCCGGGATCCAGCGCGCTGAAGGCCTCGTCCATCAGCAAAATCTTGGGCCGCATGATCAGCGCCTGCGCAATTGCCACCCGCTGCTGCATGCCTCCTGAAAGCTGGTGCGGATATTTCACCGCGTCCGATTCGCGCAAACCCATGCGGCGCAGGTATCCGATCGCCTCCGACCGGAATTCATGACGGCGCACGCGGCGAGCGGGCGAGAAGCTCCCGAAAATCCCGATCTCGGTTACTTCCAGCCCGAACGTAATGTTCTCGAGCACGGTGCGATCGGGGAATAGCGAATATTTCTGCGGGACATATCCGCAGCGCCGGTCGGGCTGCTTGCGCGGGCTGCCTTCCACCAACACCTGGCCGCGCGTGGGCATTTCCTCGGCCAGCACCAGGCGCAGCAAAGTGGATTTTCCGCAGCCGGTTTGACCAACTATGGAGATGAACTCGCCCGGGTGGATGTCCAGGCTAACGCCGTTCAAGATCCGTTTGGAGGGCTTGCCAGGCTGGCCGTATTCCACCACGACATCCTGGATGCAGATCATCGAGCGCGTACCCGCAATCGGACCGTGGCTCGGCGAAGCAGTCTTTTCATCCAACATCGTTCGTGCGGTAGCCACGCGGCGTCTATGCCTCCTGAAACCAAGGATGCAGTTTTCTGTTCAACGTGCGCATCCCAAAATCCACCAAGAACAACAGCAGCGCCACCCACAGCACGTAGGGAATGATTGTGTCCATTCCCATATGCCGCCGTAGCAGAGCGATGCGATAGGCCAGACCGTCCTGGGACGCAATCATTTCGCCGGCGAACAAAAACAGCATCACCGATTTCAGATTGAGGCGGATGCTGTTCAACACGCGAGGCCAGATTTGTTTTAAGACAATCCGATAGGTAATGGAGAAATCACCGGCGCCCAACGTGAATCCCTTCACGATCTGTTCCTTCGGCACGCCGCGCGTCAGGTTGAAGGCGTCCAGGATGATAGTGGGCGCCACGCCAACCACGATCAGCATCACCTTGGCCAGTTCGTCGATGCCAAACGCAATAAACAAAATGGGAAGCAGTGAAAGCGCGACAATCTTGTCGAAGAACAGCACAAAGCGCAGGAAAAACGATCCGACGTAGGGGAACATGCCCATGTGAAGGCCGAGCAGCACCGCGGGTAACAGCAGCGCCATGCTGATCAGAAAGCGCCGGCCCGTTGCCATGGTGTCCTTCCACAGCATGCTGCTGTGAATCTTGGCGGCTAGCGATTGCTGTTCGGGATTAGCGGATGCCTCTTCGTCTTCAGCAGGCTTCAACGTGGCATCGGCGAACGCCTGGCCCATTTGCCTGAGAGTGGGCATGACGCGATCATCCGGATTGTCCATATGGCGGCCGCGCGAGACCCAGAAGTAACTCACGACGCCGGTTGCAAACAGGAACCAGGAAAGAATCCAGACCGTGGTGCGCGACGGCTGGGCGTGAATCTGCAGGATACTCACAGCTTTCCACCAGCGGCCAATTCCATATATGACGCATCGAAGCGCAACCGCACGCGATCTTTTTTGCCCTGGATGGAGCCGTCGGGAAAACGAATGGCCACATCGTCGGGGGAGCTGGTCTTGTCACCCAGCAATCCGTGGGCGAAGCAAAACTGGCGGACCAGTTCCATGGTCTTCTTCAATTGCTCCGATTTCGTCATCTCCAGCGCGGCCGGCGAGGTGTAGAACAGATGCGTGGTGGCAAGCTGCTCTTTATAGGAAGCCAGCGAGTCTTCGGAAACCTCGGCGATGGATGACAGCACCTTGTCGCCCTCCGCGCCAGGTTTTGCCATTTGTGATGTCAGTTCGTACCAGGCGCCCGCGATCGCTTTGGCGAAGCGCTGTCCGGAACCGTCCGGCCGGTTGAGCACCTCGGTGCGGACCACCATCAGGTCTAGAATTTCGCCGGGGATTTTCGAGGAGTCGAAGATCTTCGTGATCCCCTTGCCTTTCAGAATCTGCGATACCAGCGGCTTCCAGGTGACCACTACGTCCTGGCTGGTGTCGCTCAAGAACGCGCCTGCAATGTCGGAATCAGAAGTATTCACATACTTCACGCGCTTCAGGTCGCCCGACAGATTGTTGATCGCCATGCCCCGTTCGAACAGATACTGAGAGACGGTCTTTTCCACCATCAGCACGCGCTTGCCGGGAATCTGGCCCAGCGTGAGATTGTGGCGCACCAGCACTGCGTCATTACCGTTTGAGTAGTCGCCAACGATGATGGACGTGGTGTCTACACCGGCTGCCGCCGGCATATCGAGCGCTTCCATGTTGGTCATGGCGCAGGCATCGATATTCTTGGCGACGAAAGCATCCAAGGATGGTGCGTAATCGAAGCGCTGCACCTTGATGGCTACGCCGTATTTATCGGCCCACTTCTTCAGCAGGCCAGAACGATACATGTACGCGTAGGGATCCCAGCCAACATAAACAGACCAGCCCAGCGTGAAGGAAGGCGGATTTCCGGCTGCGCTCAAAGCACCGGCCAGCGCCAAGAATAGGAATAAGCTTGGTAAAAGTTTTCGCATCTCAACCGTCCGTGCAGCATGGCACAACGTGGCTACATGGCCGGTTGAATCACTTAGTATATCGCAGCGAAACGTCTTGCGCCCGCTGCTTGCGATATCGCTTGGGCGACGCCGTCGTGTTTATCTTTTTCACCACGCAGCGCCTTCTCGATTGCAGCAGCCAGTTCCGGGGCATCCGGCGTTACATCCGGCTCGAAGCGTTGCGCAACTTTGCCTTCGCGGTCCACCAGGAACTTGGTGAAGTTCCAGCGAATGGGCCCACCCGTGCTGGGGTTGGCCTGCTTGTCCATTAAGAACTGGTACAGCGGCGCCGTATGCTCACCCGCGAGCGCAAGCTTGGCGAACACGGGGAACGTGACCTTGTATTTTCCCGCCGTCAGCTTGATGGCGTCATTGCCGTCGGGCTCTTCCTGGCCGAAATCATTGCTGGGGAATGCCAGAATCACCAGACCCTGGTCCTTGTATTTCTGGTACAGGGCTTCCAGGCCTTCATACTGCGGTGTGAAGATACTCTTGCTGGCGACATTTACGATCAGCAGCACCTTGCCACGATAGGATGCCAGCGGCAGCGGTTTGCCATCGATGGAGAGTGGTATGTAATCCAGAACCGTGGTGGCGCGCAAGAGCACGCCACTCACAGCCAAGACAGCCAAAAAGGAAGCGCAGGACCGGCTAAAACTCATAGCGTAAAGCGAACTGCATCTCGCGCGGCGGCATGGTGTTTTGATATTCGCCGAACGTTCCGGGATTGTACAACTGCAGGCTAGGCTGGATGAAGTTCACGTTGTTAAATGCATTATAGGCTTCGGCG
>DATHNM010000331.1:0-2220 GCA_035486095.1 Bryobacteraceae bacterium | reverse complement strand
ATGCGGAGGGTCCACCCGGCATTTCCCCAAGGATTTTCCGCCGGTCGCGCTTTACCAATTGGGGATGGCGATGACGCAAGCCGGCGACACGCTCGTCATGGAACAGCCGGTGCTCATCCACTACCGCCGGACTGTCGTCCCTACCAATGGCGAAGTGCCCTGGAGCGACTGCGGCTACGACGGCCTGGTCGCTGATGCCCGGCAGGCTCTTTTGGCGCGATTCTTCTCTGCCATCGGCGCCCATTCGGCGGACGAATCGTACAACCTGTTTCACCCGCGCACCACTATCAACTGGCATGACGCTGCCCAGGCCTTGGCCGAAATGGACCAGCTCATGGCCGCGCAGGCCGCTTCGATTCAAGCCCTGATTGTGGAGGCCCAGGAACGCGGCTTGGTGCAAGCCTCAGGCATGGGCCTCACCATTCAAACGAGTGTGGTGGATGCGCGTCGTGACAAGAGCCTTCCCTTGCCCGCCATTGCACCGCGCGAAGTTGTGATCCCGTGATTATGCCGCCTGGCTGCGAGCCGAGCGCTCCACCGGCGCGCCAACAAGATTGCCCCATTCGGTCCACGAGCCGTCGTAATTCACCACGTTGTGATAGCCGAGCAGATACTTCAGCACGAACCAGGTATGGCTGGATCGCTCGCCGATGTGGCAATACGAAATGACCGGCTGAGTACCCGTCACGCCCTCGGCATCATAAATCGCTCTTAGTTCTTCCACGCTCTTGAATGTGCCGTCGTCGTTGGCCGCTCTTCCCCAGGGAACGTTGCGCGCGCCGGGAATGTGGCCGCCGCGCTGGCGGGTCTCCGGCAATCCGGGAGGCGCCAGAATCTCGCCGCTGAATTCCTGCGGGCTCCGCACATCCACCAGCACTTTCGACCTGGCCTTCACCGCCGCCTGCACATCGGGCAAATAGGCCCGGATAGAGAAGTCTTCCCGCGGAGCCGGATAGGGCGCAGACTTGTACTGTGGAATGTCGTTGGTCAACTCGCGCCCTTCTGCCAGCCACTTCTTTCTTCCGCCATTGAGTAAGCGAACATCGGCGTGGCGATAGATCTTCAGCTGCCAGAAAGCCCACGCGGCGAACCAGTTATTGTTGTCCCCATAAATGACTACCGTGGTCTGAGGCTCAATTCCGGAGCGCGTCAACAAAGACTCAAACTGATACCAGGGCGTAATGTCCCTGCGGACAGTGTCGGACAGATCCGTTTTCCAGGACCAGGCCACCGCACCGGGAATGTGTCCGGTGTCGTAAGCGGTGGTGTCGACGTCCACTTCAACAATCCGAATTTTCGGGTCTGTCAGGTGATTGGCCAGCCATTCCGTGTTGACCAGAACGTCAGGCTGAGCGTACTCGGACATAGGTAAAAACGATCTCCTCGAGCAATCATATCATTGTCGATAGATAATATCTAGTATATGCCAGACCCTACTCCTGAAATGCAATGTCGGGCCGCAGCCGATACGCCAGCATCGCGCCAATCAACAGCAATGCCATGGAACAGACGAACGGGAATACCCAACTGCCAGTTCGGTCTACCAGATATCCAAAACTGGACGGTGAGACCAAGCCGGCCACTCCGAAGCCAAAATTCATCATGCCGCTGGCCGAGCCCGCATAACGCGGCGCGATGTCCATGGGTACGGCCCAAATAGGCGCGACGATCAGCTCGGCGCAGAAAAACGCCAGCGAAAGACCTGCGGCGGCAATCGCCAGATTATGAAACAGCACCACCGGACAGAGGAAGATCAACGCGCCCAGGAACCCGGCCACGATTACCGAGCGCCGCGCCTTCAGTAAATTGCCGGTCTTGCGAAGCAATCGATCGGTGAGCACACCACCTGCGGTATCGCCAATCACGCCCGCAAAGAGCACGCCAGCGGAAAACATGGCTGAAGACTGCAGGTTCAGATGATAGTTTTCGAAAAAGAACGCGGGAATCCAACTCAGGAATAGCCACAGCGTCCACCCGTAGCAGAAGTCGACCATGGTTACCGGCAGGATGCGCCGCGCCAGGCGCAGCCAGGGGATCGCCGGACGGACGCGCATCGCCGATTCCGGAAGAGCCGCCAGGTCTGCTTCGCGAACCGCGGGATGATCGCGGGGGTCGTCCCGAAAATACCAGACCCAGGCAAAAAGCCAGATCAAGCTGACCGATCCCAGGATCACAAACGAACGGCGCCAGGAAACGAATAGCAGCAATGCCGCCATCAGC
>DATHNM010000330.1:0-2140 GCA_035486095.1 Bryobacteraceae bacterium | reverse complement strand
CCAGGTTGGGCCCATGTCATTGAGCACGGCGATGGCGACGGCTTCGCCGAGCGGCAGCGAATCGGCGTAATCGTGGCGCCAGTGAACGCCGGCATGATTGCGGCCGATGGCGATGTTGGCGGCGAGCTTGTTCATCTCGCCTCCAATGGTGAGCTGGCCGGCGTCGGAGCCTTCATACGGCACCAGCGAAAAGCCGTCTTCACTGGGCTGCACGATGTTGGCCAGGCCCGGGATGCTGCTGAGTGGCGCGAGATCGTTGAACCAGGCTTTGACCACGGTGGCGCAGGCGCCGGCGACGGTGCCGTGGCCTTGACCGTAGGAAGGATGCTGCGGGCATCCTTCGGGGAACGCGTGCGGCAGAAAATAACCGCCGTTTTTGGCGAAGAGTTCGGCGAGGGCGTGGGAATTGAGCACGTCGGGATGCAGCGGGTAATTGGCCTGGCCGGTTTTTTCCATGTGGACCAGGCCGCCAAAGGCTTCGGGGCGCAGGTGACGATGGACGAACCACTTCTGATACCAGACGGCTTTGAGCGCGCGCTGCGATACTTCGGCGACGATGGTTTTTAGGTGCGGGCTGCCCCAGGTGCCAAAGCCGGTTTGGGTTTTGGATCCGACATACGGATTATTGGGATCGAGCGGAGCGTTGTTGTCGATCAAGGCCAGACAGGCGATGAAGTAGGCTTCGAACAAAACGTCGACGTGGACGTACGCGCCGATTCCGCGGCCGTTGCGCAGATGCTGCAGATTGGGGTCGGGCTGGCTGGCGCCGAAGGGTCCCTGGCCGTTCTGCACCGCGAGCCAGGAAGCCTGGTCGGTCATGTAATCGAGGCCCGCAGTATAGGTGGTGAACTGTTGATTGATGGGAATGGCGCCGAAGGCTGTGGGCTGCAGAATGAATTGCGAGGGGTACGGCCCCACGACATCGCCGGGAGTGAAACCGCGGAAAAGATTCTGCGGAGTGACGGGCTTGGGGCCAGCGAAAGCGGGGAGTGAATTCAATTCCTTGATGGCCGCCTGGGAAATGGGCTCGTTGCCGTATTGGGTGAAGTTGACGTCACGGCACAGACACATCCAGTAGTTTTCGACCATGGTGTCGGCCATGGCGCGGCTGGCCACGGAAGGCGGAGTGCCGATGGCGAGCTGGTGCGAATCGGTGCCTTCGAGATCGAAGGCCAGACCAGCCTGGGGATCGATCAGCAGCGCGCTGCCGCCCAGCTGAATCTGTTCGAACTGGTGCGGCTGGCCGCCATGAATGGCGTTCAGAAAACTGCTGTAGGAAGCGGGCGTGACTTCGCCGATGTTATTGTGCGCGAGGCCTTTCGAAAAATTTCCGATGCGATTGGAATAGCGCTGCTCGTCGCCGTTGGTGATTTCGGGCGGAGTGGGGACGGAGAGTTCCTGGCGGGCGGCGGCGACGCGAATCATATAGCTTTCCTGGGCGCGCTGACTTCCGCCACTGCTCGGGCCTGAACTGCTGGTGGATTGGGCCGAAGCGGATTTGGCCAGCGAGCTGAGTCCGGTGGCGCTGACCGCGAGCGATGCGGCGGCGGCGCTGCCTACGCGTCCGATGAATTTGCGGCGGCTGGTGGTTTCGGGTTTAGCTTCTACGGAAATTTCATCCGCGCGCGGAGCGGTCTTGCGCTTCTCCATGATGCATCTCCTTTTCAGCAATCAAAGTTGGGTCGGTCGATTCCGGGGGCTGGAATGGGTGGAGGCACACTATGCCGATCTGCGAAGGTTGACAAGGCGAAAGTGGGACAGTTTTGGTACAGGGTGGAATGGACGTAATGGTACTGAAACGTGGAGGGAGGGAACATTGTTGGGGGAGTTGTCGTACCAAAGGCGAGAGCTCGTCGTGGTGATTTTGGAGCGGAAGCATGGATGAGATCCTTCGTCGCTGCGCTCCTCAGGATGACGGCAACGGCAAAGGCAACGTGAAGGCCGGGAGGTTGGCGTGATGGGAAATTTTAGCGCGGAGTTTCGGCAGGTGATGCGGCGTTTGCTGCGGGCGCCGATGTTTACGGCGATTACGTTGATCACTTTGGCGGCGGGGATTGCCGCGAATACCGTGGTGTTCAGCGTGTTGAATGGAATTTTGCTGAAGCCCTTGCCTTATCCCGATCCGGACCGGCTGATTGGA
>DATHNM010000329.1:0-21873 GCA_035486095.1 Bryobacteraceae bacterium | reverse complement strand
AAATCCACCTGCGCGAAAGCGGGCGCGGTGATCAGCAGCGCGGCCGCGAGAAATCGAAGCATAGATTAGCGCGTTCCCTTCTCACCCAGGCTTTCATACACCGCCTGGACGAACATATCCGTGGTCCAGAAACCGGCGGTGGCGCCCCAGCGCGGATCGTAATCCCGCGTGGGTCTGGCCGCCTTCACCTGGTCCAGCGTCATGCCTTTCTTCTTCATGTCCAAAATCCTGTCGCGAATAATGGTCACCATATCGCGGTAATAAGCCACGTCGGCCGCGTCGCATAGCCGCCCGTGACCGGGGATGATATAGGTTCCGGCTTCTTCGTTGCGCGCCGGGATGACCATGCCAAGAACCTGGTTCAGCGCATCGATTTCGCCCTGGATGCCGCCGCCGCGGGCCAGGTCGATAAACGGATAACCGGTGGTGGTGAAAATATCGCCGGTGCTGATGACGTCGGAACGGCGGAAGAAGACCATGCTGTCGCCATCGGTGTGCGCCGCTTTCGGATGCACGATGCGAATTCCTTCATCGTTGAAGAACAGGTCTTTCCTGGATCCAAAATACGTGTCGGTGGGCAGCATGGGAAAAGGCGACGGAGGCCGGCCGGCTTCCGATGCCGTCATGCGGTTGAGAACATTTTGCTGCGCGATTACCTTGGCGCCTTCCTTGGCATCATCCGTTAGATTTGTGACGTCGCCACCGGCGATGGTCTGGCCCAGTTTGGCGATCTTCTCATTTCCGCCGGTGTGATCCGGGTGAAGATGCGTGTCGATGATATAGCGGACCGGTTTGCTCGATATTTTCGCTATCTCCGCCAGCACCTCGCCGGTCTTCTCGGCCAGCCCCGTGTCCACCAGCAGCACTCCCTCGGTACCTGCGTCAATCGTAATATTGCCGCCTGCTCCTGAAAGCATGAAGATGCCGCCACGCACGTGCTGCACATGCAATTGGGCACGGGGCGGGGATTCGGACTTTATTTCCGGTTCGGGCGCAACGCTTGCAACCGCTGCCCCCATCGTCTTGCGATACTCGGGATACATGGTCTGGGCGCCGCCGCGAGTGGCCGGCTCAGGCAGATGGTATTTTTGGGGGAACTCAGTCAGAAACTTGTTGCTCCCCGGCAGGTGATGGGGCACCGCGCCTTCCGGGCGTTCCACTTCTTCGGCCACTTCGCACGGATAGGGATCGATGGCCTGTTGCGGCGCAAGTTCCCAGTTGGTGGTGCGGATGAACGGCTCACTCAGATAAACCGGATCGGTGATGATGCTGACCAGCGTCATGTAATCGCCGTGGCGAATCCAGTGCTCCAGCAGCGTGGCGCGATCGCTGCGCGGAACGCCATTGCGGCGGATGTAGCCTTCCTTGAGATGCGTGGTGATGACGGTGAGCTGGTTGCCGTCCCATGTTCCGGTGGAGAACCCCTGCCAGGTGTGCGGGGAGTCTTCAGAAGGATGCGGGCGGCCGTCCATCCAAATGGTTCTCTCCTGGGCCTGCCACTGCACGTGTGTGTGATAGGCGATCACTTGCTGGGTCTGGGTGTCTACGTCTTTCCAAATTCGCAAGTCCGCCGGCCCGCGTGTTCCATAGTCCGCGGGATGGGGGCGGCACTGCCATTCCGGCAGCGTCGCGATGGACGCATCCCAACTGTCGGCGCGAAGGCGGGCCGCATCCGTAATGGGCAAGCCGAGATAATCGCCCAGTTCGGGCCCGGGGATTCGCTCGGCGAAGTCCTCGTGATAGCGCGCTCCCCACTCGCCGGTGAGATCGTACTGTGCGAGCAAAGGCGAACCGAACAAAAATGCCGCCAGGACGAATCGAGAACATGTCATGGCTTGGGCGCAGACCCGGCGGTCTTTTTCTCCGCGGCGCGCGCTCCCGATAGCATGTCGGCCATAGCGTAGTTCCCTTCGTGACAGGCGTACTCGAAAAGCCGCCCCGCGCGCCTGGCCATGGAAATTTCCACCGTCCACGGCTTGGTATAGACGCTGGGGTCGTCCACGGTGGCCTGATAGATGATGGTGTCGGGATCGGTCCGGCGGAAGCGTTCCACCACGTGCAGATTCTGATCCGTCATGCCGTCCAGGTAACCCACTCCGAAGCGGCTTTGGTTGTTGTATCTGAAATTCGTGCTGTCGACAACCAGCATGTCGCCTTCCCAATGGCCCCGCGAATCACCGGTCCATTGGCGGATTTGGGATGGCAAATGCGGACTGCCATCGACAGGAATGACGCGCGTCTCGTGGTTCATCTCCACTACAATGGCCACGCTGCCTCGGTTCTGCACAATCTGATAATTGTTGTTGTACGGCTCCGGCAGCATGGGCGGTCCGGCGGCCCCAAACAGAATGCAGCGCTCGGTTAAATAGCGGTCTTCAGGTCCGTCGGCCGGATGGGCAGCCAACTGGGCACGCGACGCGTCGAATATTTTCTGCGCTTCCGGCGTGAAGGGCGGAACCCGTCCATCCGGCGGATCCATGACCAGCGATGTGCGCATCGTCTTGCTGACGCGAGTTCCACGATCCGTCCAAAAGTTGTTGTAGGCGCGCCGCGCCAGATCCGATTCGCCGCGCTCACCTTCGACGAGATCGGTGTTGCCCTGTACCACGCGCTGCTTGGCGAACGCCGCCGCTTCTTCGGCGGTGAAGAATTGTTTGGTGCCCAGCTGCGCGGGCCGTTGGAACGGCGTGACCGTGGCGTTGCTCCAGGTGCCCTGCAGATCGGGCTGGCCATCCGGCGTTCGCGGCACAGTCCATGCTGCTTGGCCCCACAGATTCAGGGATGCCAATACAACAAATCCAAGAACGCAGCCCGGCAACTTCCCGTTTGCGATGAGTGGCGACGGCACAGAGTCCTCCACGAGTGAGTTTAGATATAAACCAACCCCGGATGGAAGTCAAGCTAGGAATTACTGAGGGCTAAGGTTGCGGAGAGCGCCATGCGGCGCCGTTGTTTTCGCTGGCCGGACGGCGCGGTGCCTTTTTCTTTTGTGCCGCCAGGGCCCGGGCAGCAACGCAATTGCTGGCGTGCAGACGCATGGCGTCTTCGGTGAAGGTCAGCGCGTTCTGCGCTTCACCTTCTTCACGATGCTCCAGAATTCCGCGACACATAAGAGGCAATTCCTGCAGACGAATTCCATACGTGCGGCTCAACGCCAGGTCCGCCCGGACGGTGAACGGCGTCCTGACCCGGTCTGCGTTGATCCCTTCAAATGCGAACACCCGGAATTCCCTGTCTTGCGTGAAGCCGGTGAGAATGAACTGCATGGTAAAAGCTCCTTCGGCGCGGTCAGACGGCATACGGCACTCTCGAAGACGGCACTTTCTTCGCGCGGTCTGCCACCAATCGCAAACGCTCCACAAGTTTCTTGCCCAGGCTTAACTCTGCCGCGTTGAATTTATAGCCGGGCATTTTAGGATCGATAAATTCCCTGCGGAACAATTGATCGGACGCCAGGCTGGTCAGCAGCCCCAGTTCCTGTTCGGTGAGTTTTACCGTGATGAGTGCCATTGCGATTAGGTTCGCTTGCGCGAAAAGTGCTCTCCTTGCGTCGTGTTCATTTCCAATAGCTATTCCCATCGATGAGAAGCCGTCCATGTCCTCGCTTTAGCTCCAACCGCCGGGATAATCTCCAAAATTGAAGCGGACCGCTGGGATTCTTCATGGGCCAACGAACCAGGGATGTCGCTGAGGATACCGCGATAGGGCGAAGACAGGTACACTCGGTAGCCTCAGAAGCAGCTGGGCTATCGGGGCTTTGATTTGTGGATCGTTGCATTCTTTTCACGAGCTTGGGACATTCACTATTATCAGTTAATTACCAGCCGTAGTCAAGGCGAGTGGCCCGTACCGGCGTTGTTAATTTACCGATACTGGTTAACCCTGTCAGGTGTTAGCATGAGTCCTGAGGATCGAAAGGTAGGACAGTTATGGATGCTGAAACGATCTCTACGCTGAAGACCGTATGTACCGCTGGGCGCGCCAGTTCAGGATTCAACGGGGATTGCAACGCGCGCTTGGAGCAACTGGCGGAGGATGGCTTCCTGGTTGTGGTGAACGTCACCAAGGCGAAAGGTCCTGGCAAGGCTTATCAGCCTACTGCAAAGGGACAGGAAATGTTTCGAAGCTTGGGTGTCTCAGGCGCGGCCTAGCTAGGGGAACCGGCTAGCGCGCTGAAGCGGCTTCAGCGGGTAATGCGCCGCGCGCCGACATTTCCTTCTTGAGCAAAACCGCGATTTCTGGAAATTCCTTCTTCGTGTTGGAAACGAATACGCCGCCTGCCAGCATCAGAGGCGTCCATCCCAGCCGGGTTTTGGCATCCACCTGCGCACCGTGATCGATCAGGTATTTCACTATCGTAATCTGCCCTGAAACCACTGCGCCATGCAGGGCCGTGGCGCCCGACCAGCGCACGTCGCCCAGCGCGTTAGGCGGCATGTTGTTGATGTTCAGCGGGTAGTTGAGCAGCAGATATTGGCCGTCGCCTTCTATTGGATACTCGCCAAAATCGGCGTGCGCGTTGATGTCGTTGCCCAGTTCCAACGCCACCTTTACCGCATCCAGCCGTTCGCTCTCTGGACAACCTGCGTACGGCCCCGGGCTCTCGCCATCCCAATAGCCGATGCCCGCCGCCGCCATCAAAGGGGTAATGTTTTGGACCGTGGGCATTTTCGGATCGGCGCCACCGGCCGCCAGCACGCGCATGTAGGCGGCGTCGCCGCTTTGGGCAGCAATATAGAAAGGTGTGGCGCCCACGTAGCTGATGTATTTGCGTCCGATGGGAATATCGGGAGGCAACTTCACCTGTCCGAAATCGCGGTTGTATTTGATTTCACGCCACGAGATGCGGACATTGGGATTTGCGCCATGCGCCAGAAGCGCTTTGGCCAGTTCCAAGCTATCCACTTTGCCTTCCTGAACCGGCGGACCAAGCGGCGGACCACCCGCGCCGGCACTGGGGCTGGACCCGGGCCGGCGCATCCAGGCCAGCGAATGCAAAACCGACCCCCGCGGGTCTGGGGCGTTCGGGTTGGCGCCATGCTCCAGCAGCATCACAGCCAGTTCATAATAGGCGTTGATCGCAGCCATCCCCAGAGCGCTGGTGCCATCCGGTGCAACGTCGTTCACGTTGGCGCCATGTGCCAGCAAGACCTTAGCGGCGTCGATGTGCCCGTTGCGGACCGCGAACAGGAACGGCGTAAAACCGCTGTTCGATTTGGCGTTTACTTCGGCGCCGAATTCGATGAGCATGGCGGCCGCCCCGGCGTTGCCTTCCGACACCGCCCACATCAACGCGGTTTGCCCTTTCCATGGCTCTCTGGTGTTGACGCTGGCGCCATGCACCAGCAGCAACTTTACGGCATCCACTTTGCCGGTGAGGGCCGCGGTCATCAACGCCGTCTGGCCTTGTTCGGACGTTGCGTTGGCATCGGCGCCCGCTTTCAAAAGACGGTCGATCAGTGCGGCGTCGCCATTGGTGCAGGCCAGGGACAGCGGGGTGATGTTGTAGCGGGAGGCAGCTTTGACGTTCGCGCCCGCGTTAAGCAGCAGGTCCGCGATTTCCAGATTGTCGCGCTGGGCCGCCCAATGCAGTGCCGTGAAACCGTCCGCCTCGGTGGCGTTCACGCCGGCATGTTGTTGCAATAGCGATCGGACGGACTTCGCGTCACCGTTCTTGACGGCATCGATCAGCCGCAGATCGGCCGCATCTAAAAGGGCGATCGAAAGTGCCAGAAGACTGAAAAGACGCAGGTGTCCGGCCACGCTTTGAGTGTAATATATCAGATAGGGAGAGCGTGTTTAAGTTCATTGCAATCTTTATCGTGGGTGCGTTTGCCCCGATCTGCTCCGCCACTCCCGCTGCCACCGCCCCAGCCGCCGTTTTCAACAAATATTGCACTACCTGCCATAACGCCAAGCTCAAGACCGGAGGGTTCGTTCTGGACACCGCCGATCTGGAGCATGTCGGCGAGCACGCTGAAGTTTGGGAGAAGGTAGTCCAGAAATTGCGAACCCAGGCCATGCCGCCGGCCAAACTGCCGCGACCGGACGAAGCCACCTACAATGCCACCGCCGCGTGGCTTGAAACTGAGCTGGACCGTGCATCGGCCGAGCACGTTGAGCCGGGCAAATTACCCTTGTTGCATCGGCTAAGCCGCACCGAATACGAAAATTCAATTCGCGATTTGCTGGCGTTGGACGCTTTGCCCAAGGAAATGGATTATTCAGTGCTGCTGCCGCCCGATAACGCCAGCAGCGGTTTCGATAATATCGCCGATCTTCTATTTGTTTCACCCACCGCGATGGAAAGCTACCTGGAAGCGGCCCGGAAGATCAGCCGGCTGGCGATTGGCGATCCCTCCATGCCGGTGATGGTGAACACCTACCGGCTGTCGGGCGAGCATACGCAAGATATTCATGTACAAGGCCTTCCCTTTGGCACGCGGGGCGGATTGGGAGTGCGCACCGACGTTCCTCTGGACGGGGATTACGTCTTCAAGATTGAGTTGGCGGGACCCGCCCGCGAGCCGGATCAATTGGAAATCACGGTGGACGGCGCACGGGCGCAGCTGATGGACCTGGGAGAAAAGCCGCAAGCTGCCGCGGGCGCCGCGCCGCGAGTTTTTCGCGGACCTGCGAAGCCGCTGGAAATACACGTGGCATTGAAGGCTGGGCCGCGCATGATCGGCGTGACGTTCGTGCAGAAAACGGAAGCGCGCGACGAGGATACCGTGCGGCCCCGGATGCGCGGCAGGGGCACCGAACTGGCCATGGAGATGGTGACAATCAGTGGTCCCTATAATGGCCAGGCCGCATCGGACACGCCTAGCCGGCATCGGATTTTTGTGTGCCGTCCAACCAGTTCCACGGATGAAACGGCCTGTGCCAGGCGGATTCTCTCTAATTTGGAGCGGCGCGCCTATCGCAGGCCCGTGACCGATGCGGATTTGCAAGATGTGATGCCGTTCTATGTTGGCGGGCGCAAGGACGGAAGCTTCGATCGCGGCATTGAGCAGGCGCTGGAACGCCTGCTGGTGAGCCCGCAGTTTCTATTTCGCATCGAACGCGACGCGGCCAACGTAGCCCCGGCGGCTCCTTTCCGCGTGAGCGATCTGGAGCTGGCCTCGCGCCTGTCCTTCTTTATCTGGAGCAGCATTCCGGATGACGAACTGCTTGCTCTGGCGGCGCACGGCAAGCTAAAGGATCCGGCCGTGCTGGAGCATCAAGTGCGACGCATGCTGGACGATCCGAAGGCCCAGGCGCTGGTGACTAATTTCGCCGAACAGTGGCTTTACATCCGCGACATCGACGCCAAGAAGCCGGATGAGCTGCTGTTTCCCGATTTCGACGAAACTCTGCGCGAAAGCTTTCGCCGTGAAACCGATCTTTTCCTGGATAGCGTGTTACTGCACGGCAATCGCAGCGTGCTGGATCTGGTGACCGCGAATTATTCGTTCGTCAATGAGCGGCTGGCGAAGCACTACGGCATCCCGAACGTGGAGGGCACCTACTTCCGGCGCATTACTTTTCTACCCGGCAGCCCACGTGGAGGATTGTTGGGGCAGGGCAGCATCCTGACGCTCACTTCGTATGCCACCCGCACCTCGCCGGTGCTGCGCGGCAAGTGGATTTTGGAGAACATTCTTTCCAGCCCGCCGCCTCCGCCGCCACCCAACGTTCCGGCATTAAAAACGGAAGCCAACGACACCGGCCAACCGCTCACCATGCGGCAGGCGATGGTGGCGCATCGCGCCAACCCGGTGTGCGCCAGCTGCCATGCGCGCATGGACCCGATCGGTTTCGCCATGGATAATTTTGACGCCGTGGGACGCTGGCGCGATAGCGAGGCCGGGCAGCCCATCGATGCTTCGGGCGTCCTTCCCGAGGGGACCAGATTCAATGGCGTGGCCGAGCTGAAAAAGGCTTTGCTGCGGCATCCGGAACAATTTATCCAGACGGTGGCGGAGAAGCTGTTGATGTACGGAATCGGCCGCAACGTCCAGTATTTTGACCAGCCTGCGGTGCGCGCCATAGTGCGCCAAGCCGCGCCGGGCAACTACAGCTTTGCGTCGCTGGTCTTAGGCGTTGTGAAAAGCGCGCCGTTTCAGATGCGGAAGTCGCAGGAAGAGGCGCCCAAGGCGCCCTCGGTTACCACCGCCAGGCGTTACGATCAAACAGGGAGGTGGTAGAGCATGTTTCTCGGCCGGTTTGTCACAGGGATGGCGCTGCCCCGGCGGACGTTTCTGCGGGGAATGGGCGCCACCTTGGCGTTGCCTTTCCTGGACGCGATGGTGCCGGCCCTCAGGGCCAAATCGGTAAAGCCGGCGCCCCGCCTGGGATTCGTCTACACTCCCAACGGCTTCATTCAGGATCAATGGATTCCCACCGCATTAGGCGCCGGATATGCGTTAACCCCCAGCCTGAAGCCGCTGGCGCCGGTGCGCGATAACCTGCTGGTGGTCAGCAATCTGGCACATCTGCAAGCCAATACGTTCGGCGACGGCGTGGGCGATCATCCGCGCGCCTCGGCCGTGTGGTTAAGCGGCGTGCACGCCTGGGATCGTACCCAGCCCGGTATGGAAGTGAAGCTGGGCACCACCGCCGATCAACTTGCGGCGCGCGTCATTGGGAGGGATTCCGCGGTGCCGTCCATGGAGCTGGTGCTGGAGAAGCCCACCGCCATTGCGTGCGACACCAGCGACTGCTTTTTCGTCAACACCATTTCGTGGCGCAATCCCACCACGCCCAATCCCGCCGAGGCGCATCCCCGCCTGGTGTTCGAGCGCTTGTTCGGCGACGGCGGCAGCAGCGAGCAGCGCATGGCTCGCATGCAGCAGACCGGCAGCATTTTGGATTCAGTGCTGCAGGAAGTGAACCGCCTGCAAGGCACGCTGGGACCTGGCGACCGCGGCAAGCTGACCGAATACCTGGATTCGGTTCGCGAAATAGAGCAGCGCATTCAGAGCACGGAGAAAAAGGGCGCAGCGGAGCCGCTGGCTCTGCCTGACCGCCCGGTGGATGTTCCAGAAACTTTCGAAGAGCACGCCAAGCTGATGTACGACCTGATGGTGCTGGGTTACCGGGCCGACATCACACGCGTGTTTACCATGATCATGGCGCGCGAGCTCAGCTCTCGCACGTATCCCAATATTGGCGTGCCGGAGCAGCATCATGCCGTGTCGCACCATCGCAACGATCCGGCGCTGATTGCGAAGAAAGCCAAGATCGACACGTATCACATATCGCTGTTTGGTTATTTCCTCGAAAAGCTGCAGAACACCCCCGATGGCGATGGATCGCTGCTGGATCACAGCCTGATCCTATACGGCGGTGGCATCGGGAATGGCAATCTGCACGAGCACACAAATTTGCCCTTGTTGCTGGCGGGCAAGCTGGGCGGCCAAGTGAAGCCTGGACGGCACGTCAAATATCCCGACAACACTCCCATGAGTAATCTGCTTCTCACTGTGCTGGACAAAGCCGGCGTGCCGACCGAAAAGCTGGGCGACAGCACCGGCCCCATCCAGCCGGACTACCTGACGGTTTAGCTCAGGCCGGGAGCAATACCACCAGCTGTTAGTGAAACTGTCTCTTGTAAATCAGAGTGACGCTGAAGATCCCGTTGTAATCGCGCAAAGCTTGGGCGGACCATTGCGGAGTGAAGGTCCAGAGCACCTGGATGGTTTGGGCGTTCGCGGTATTTAAACCACTGACGTAAGTGAAGGTCAGGTTATTGGAAACCTGTTGCTGCAAAGTGATCTGCGCTTCGGGAAGTTGCGATCCGGAAGTAAATGCCGGATTGATTTTAAGCTGCGTGACGCCGAAGACGCGCTGCAGCTGATTGGATACCGGATCTGCCAGGGCGCGGCCCACGATGGCCGATTCGCCGATCTGCTGAAAGTTCTGCGGTTGCATGGTGGGTGAATTCGCCAGCAGCGTAGGATCGGACGTGGGGGTGGTGCCGACCGCCAACAGATTCACGATCTCCTGGAACTGAAGCGGCGGATCGGACGTGTAACTCACCTTCATGTTGTCGATGGGGCCGGTGATCTTCAGCACTACGCTCACGCCTTGCGTTTGCGTTTCGAGGCTCAAATCGAGAATCGGTTCGATGCGGACGGGATTGTAGAATGCAATGGCTCCGTTGTTCACGGTATAGGTGGACCCGAAAAAGACCAGCTTGCCTTCAGTAATGAGCACGCGCCCCAGTACGCCCGGATGAGCCACCGTTCCACGCACGCGCAAATCCGCGGTGAGCTGCAGATTCTGCGCCAGAGACGATTGCACTCCCAGGGCGCTGGAGCTGCGCACGCGAATGTCCAGCCGCATATTTTCAAGTAGCGGCGAAGGCGCGCTGGGCGCTTGCACCGGCGGCGCGGCCAGGCTCAGGATGGAGCCCAGGTCCGTTCTGGCGGCATAAGAGACCTGATCCACCGTGACCGTCCCGGAAATTGTGCTGCTTTCCGTGGTGCCTGAAAGACTAACGTTGGCCGACGCCACCACGCCCAAGCCGGGCTGGATTTGGACTCGCACCCGGGATGCCTTGGCTTGCAGGCCGAATCGCAGACTGCCATTGAGCGTGGCCGAACCGGTAACGGTCATTTGTCCACCGCCGGCTTCCGCCGTGAGATTGCGGATCACGGCGCTCTCTCCGTTGAGGGCGATTATGCCATTGGCTTTCCACAGTCCGGTGGGCAGGCCGACGTAGTCAAACGCGGCGTTGTGCAGCTCAACCTGGCCTGTGAGGCGCGGCTTGTTGGGCGATCCCCGTACACCGGCCGCCAGAGTAATGCTGCCGGATGAAGTGATGGCCTGATCGAACTGCTGCAGGATGGCGAGATTCACATTCCCGTTCAGCGCAATGTTCATCTCCTGGCCGTTGAGAGGCAGCGTGCCGGTAGCCTGAAAATCCGTCTGCGGACCCGTGAGATGCGCAGTCTGAATTTTGAGTGCTCCGCGATCCAGCGTAGCTGCAATGGGCCCCTCATTCTGTAACAGCATAGTGGTTGTTTTTCGAAATGCCGAAGGGGCGCCGCTCAGCTCAAACCGCGTCATTTGAACCGAGCCGCGCAACTGCCCGGGGTCCAGCAGCGGGCCATTCAGGGACGCCTGCCCATCCGCCACGGCTTCAAAGCCACGACCTTCAGCTGTCTGCTTTCCCAAGAAAGGCTGCAGCGCGGTCCAGGTAATATTCTTGAAGGTCAGTTGGGCGTCCGTCGGATAATTATTGGAAAGTTGAACGTAACCATGGCCTTCAACATTCGCTCCCGCAATGGCAGAGTTGAGGCTGAAATTCGTTCGGCCGCCGGCGGTGTTGGCCGTAAGGGTGAGATCGCCCAGTGTCTTGCCGTTGATCGCCAGACCGCTGGTCTTGAGATTGCCGTTGAAGTTTCGAACCAGAATGCGCGGTTCGGTGGGACGAATGAGGACGTCGCCCGCAACGTTGAGCTGCAGCATCCCCGCCAGCCCGGGCTCCTGCTGAGTGAATGTTTTGGCACGCGCGATGTCGATGTTGGTGGTGTCCACGCGGAATTGCAGGCTGGTGGAATCTGGCTGGTTCGGCGCATGACTATAGTTTGCGATCAGGTGGACGCGATCGACAGCATCGTCATAGACAGTCCCGTTGGTAAACGTGAGGTCGGCGACGCCGTGCGGATTGGCGAGCGTGCCGGCGAAGGTTGCCGATCCAGCGAGCAATCCCTGGATTGGAATGTCTTTGCGACCCGCGACAGCCAGCAGCCGTTCCACTGGTAGATTGCCGAAGTTGGCGCGAGCCGTGGTGCTGTAGCCGGAGGTGAGTTGCGTGCTGCCGTCGGCCTTGATATTCGATCCGGCGAAGTTCGAAGTCAGGCTGTAATTCACCGATTGGCCGCTGGTGGTGGCGTTTGCAGTGAGATCGCCATAGTTCTGGCCTTCCAGCTGAAGCCCGCGCACCGACGCGTTGCCGTTCACGCTGGTCAGTTGAATCTGTCCCGACACGTTAGCCGTGACGTTGGCGTGGAGCTGCACGATTCCGGCGGTGTGGGGCCGCTGTTTCTGCAGTTCGTTAAGCTGCGCCAGATCGATCTGATCGCTTTGCAGATCGCCGCGCAGCTGGCCCATAGCGAAGCTGTCGCGCGGATGCTGGAATTGGCCCGTGAAATTCAAGCGTGCGGAGCCGAGTTGAACGAAGGCGCCGGGCACGGTGACTAACTGGTCAGTCAGGTTCACTTGTGCCTCGGCCCGATCGAACGGCTGACCTTGGATGACGCCCTTGGTAACCGCGAGTGATCCGGCGCCTTGCGGATTGCCCAGCGTGCCGTTCACGCGGACATTCGCGTTGAGCTGTCCGGAATAGTCCCGGCTGGGCTGGCCGGCCAGGGCCAACAGATCCGCCAGATCGCCATTTTGGATGGAGCCGTCGATGCTGAGCGGCGCACTGGGGAGCGCCTTCCAATCGCGCAGCCCGAGAGTTCCAGAGAAGCCTGCCTGCATGGTGTTCCGCGCCAGGCTGCCATTTTGAATCGCGACATTCTGCCGGGTTAGGGAGGCATCGGCGTTGAAGCTATCGAACTTGCGGCCTTCGACGCTGAACCGATCGGCAGTTACGTGGCCGGAAATGTTGGGTGCGGTCAGGCTACCGGTAATTTTACCGGTGAAGCTGGCTTGGCCGCCGTTTAGTTGGACGGCCGGACGGGAATCTGGCGGGATTGCCGCGAACAGATCATCCAGATTGGTGGTGGTTAGCGCAACGTCCAATTGTCTGCCAAGCGAACCATCCACTGTGAGCCGGGAATGCGGCAGCGTCAGCAGGGACTTTTGAATGGACATGTTGTCGCGGGCGCCTGAATAGGCGGCGGTCAGGTTGCCCGCCAGCGGAATTCCACGCCGTCCGCCAGTGATGGAAAGCTTAGCCTGGGCCGTGACGCCGGGTAAACCCGCGTTGAGATTTCCCGCGATCTCAATTGGCCCGGACAGCACGCCAGTATACGGCAGGCGGGTCTGGCCCGCGGCACGAAGGGTGCCATCCAGATCCAGATTCTTGAGGTCGCCCCGCAGCTTGTAGTTGTTTTGAGCATCCAGCGTGGCCGTTCCGTTGACGTTGACGGGCGCATCGGGAAGGGCCGTGATGCCATCCAGCCTGCCCAATTCGCCCAATGCCAGACGGCTTTTGAAATTGAGCCCGCGATCCAAGCTGCCCGATGCTTCAAGATTCGAACGGCCCAAAGACAGCCGCAGCGCGCTCACTTCGATGGCGTTGTTTACAATATTGGCGCTGCCATCCAGATCGATCACAGACGGGGATTTGGCTGCCTTAATGGACAGATCCGATAGCGCGACGTGTCCAGTGGCGTGGGCCGATATTTTGGGGTTCTTCAGATCCTGAATTGACGCGCTAAGCGTGATGGCAGACTGGGATGAGAATATGCTGGCGTCCTTCACATCGATCCGGTTGCGCGCCAGAACCACCGGCAGGTTCACGGTGACATCCACAGGCGTGTTTCGTCCCGCAACCACATAGATTGGCTGCAGGGAAAGCTGTCCGCGATATTCCTGACTAAGGATGCTGTAGGAAAGCTGCGCGCGCAAATTGTTTCCGCGGACATTCAGGTCGTGCTTTTGCGCGGCGAGAATGAAGGAACCCTTGGTAATTTCAAATCGCCCGATGGCCAGGTCCACCACGGTTTCAAGCGGCGAGCTATTGGAAGACGGTTTACGCGGGGCTGGAATATTGGTGCGGCCGTCGGGATAGACGATCACGTTGCCCTGGGGACGATCGGCGCCCAGATAAGTGATGTCCCAGAAATGATGCAGGCTGGTGAGCAGACGGAAATCCAACTGCACTCTCGCCACGCGAAACAGGGGGGCCGTGCCCGCGCCCTCCGTTCCATGAATCACCAGATCCGTCACCACCGCGGTTAAGTTCCTCCACTCGAAACCAAAGCTTCCCAGCTCAACTTTTCCGCCCGTGCTGTCTTCCAGGGACGTAATGATGGTCTGCTTGACGTAGTTCCGGAACCAGCCGGATTGCACCAGCAAGACGCCCGCCAGCGCGAGCACCACGATGAGCGCGCCCAGTGCGATGGCAACATTGCGAAGGATTCTGATGGGCCGGCTCATTCGAAGGCTGCCTGTTTGAATTCCACCCGGGCGCTCTTGCGCGCCTGATCCAGCCATTCGTTGAAGCCTTGGTTGATGCGTTCGCCTTCCAACGCGCTCCGGATTTTCGATTCCAGCGCATCAAAGCTGCTGTCCTTGGGGTTCTCTTGCCGCAGTTCGGCGGCGTGCCGATCGTAGTAAGTACGGACATCCTCATCCGTCACCACCACTCCACCGCGAAAGCGCTGGTCGATAAACCGCAGCACTGTGATCTGCCACAGCAGTTGCTCGCGCAGCTCGGCTTCGGTGAGCCGATAGCGCTGCAGAGCTTCGTTAAACTGCTGCTCGGAACCGGCGAAACGATCGCGGCGGAGTTCCGCTTCCAGCAGGATAACCTCGGCCTCAGGCGGCCGCCGGTATCCTCCACTGACGATTTCGTCGCGTATGATTTGCTGCGTGATAAGCCGTTCGGCGGCTTCGCGCCGCGCGGTTGGAGTGAGGTTGAGCGGCGCACGATTAAGAAAATCCGTTAGCCGGATATCCCGATCGATATCGCTGGTCTTGATCACATGCGTGCCGGCGACCACGGCGATGCGATCCAGAACCACGGCTCCCGAAAGCACCTCCCCCAGCAGCAACACCGGAAAAAATAAGATCGGCAACAGGGCGCGCATGCTAGAAGGTCTGCCCAATGGAAAAGAAAAACTGAAAATGGCTGATGTTCTGCGGCGTGCTCTGGCAATAGCTTGGCAGTTGAGACTGCGGAACATTCGGATTACAGTTCAAGATTTGTGTGGGTGTTCCGGAGAATCCCACATAGGCCGGGGGATTCATGCTGTAGGCGAAATCGGCGCGTACCGGGCCCACCGGCGTGCGATAACGAATTCCAAACCCGACCGCCTGGACCATGTAATTGAAATCCTGGTTGTTATTTTGATGGAAACGAAACGATAGATCACTCAGGCTTTGATAGACGTTGCCCATGTCGTGGAACAAGACGCCCTGGATGTTTTGCCCGATGAGCGGAAAGCGCAGCTCGATGTTATTGATGAAGAGGGCATTGCCACCCAGCGGAAATCCGGTTGGTTCAGACGACGGGCCGCCCGGCACCAAGGGCGCGCCAATGTCGCGCGGACCGGCCTGGTTGAACGGGAACGCCCGCAGTGAATCCGCTCCGCCGGCGTAGAAACGCTCCGGCAGCGGCACGGATTCCTGAGCGTCGATACCGGACGGCGGGTCGAAGGGCAGAATTACTCCAAATTGCGTCTGCCGCGCCAGCACCCAATTCTTTCCCAGCGGATAATACGTCGCGTTGCGCAAAAGGATACGGCCGAAGCTGCGTTGGGAGCCGAAGAACTTACCGCTCAAGCTGAAACTGGCGGTGTTATACATGCCGTGGCGAGGATTGGCGGGATTATCGCGCCGGTCTTGAACGAAGTTGGCGGAAAGCATGCCAATCCGAATGGATTGCAGGAACTGCGAAACCAGCAGCACCGGGATCACGATGTCGCTAACGTTATCGCTCCGATAGGAAGCTTGAAACACGCCCGTCAGGGACTTGGAGAATTTTTTGGAAAGCTGCACGGAGGCCTCTTCGCGCCGGGCTGCAAATGTCCGTACGTCCAATGTGTCGTCGTAGAGCAGGGCATAGGTCAGGGTCTGCCCTTCCACGTTGAATAATCTGGGCTGCACGTAAGTGAGCGAGGCGCGCTTTTCGATGGACGAATAGACGCCTTGCAAACTGACCGTGTGTCCCAGGCCCAGAAAATTCAAGCGGCTGACAGTGAGCGACCCCTCGGGACTAACGCTAGTGCTTCCCCCGGGCGCGGCCAGGCTGGTGCTGTTCGGCGTTCCGAACCGCGCCAACTGCGCTCCGAACCCCACCGAGATCGTATAACGGTTCGCTTCGTCGAAATGATAGAGGACGTATTTGTGATCCGTGTCGCCATCCGGATTTTCGATGGCGGTGTCCACATTCGCGAAGACGCCCAGGTTGTACAAGGCCTGCTGTATATTGGTTTGCGCGGTGGGTGACAGCGGATCGCCGGCCTGCAGCGTGATGGCGCGGTCCACCAGACTCTGGCGCGTGGTGGTGAGGCCGGAAGTCACCACGTCGCGAACAAACTCGCGCCCGCCTTCCACAACGCTGTAAACCACGCTGATGTGCCCGGGCTGCACTTCTCGCCAGGACGCGCTGAAACTCACCTTGGGAAAACCGCGCGTGTAGTAAAACGTGAGCAGCGTTTCCCGATCGTTCGCGATGTTTACTTCGGAAAACGGCTGGCCGGCGGAAGAGGCGAGGCTGGGAAGATCGGCCGTTTTGAACACGGTGTTGCCATGGATGGAGAGCTCATCCACCACCCATTGCGCGCCTTCCTCCACATGCATGGTCACCGCGATGCTGCCCGGCTTGCCGCCCGCATCGCGGATCACTTCGGAGGTAACTTTCACATCGCGAAAGCCATTGGACTTATACAGGTTGGCGATGCTTTCCTCGTCCCTGCGCCGGAAAGCTTCGCTGTAGCGCCCGTGGCGATAAACCAGGATGCCGGCAGGCTGCATGAACATCCGCTCACGAATGGAATTGGCGTCGAAATAGTGATTGCCGGCAATGGAAACACGCACCAGTTTGTAGCGCATCCCTCGCGAGATGGCATACTCCACGGTCTCCTGGTCGTCGCGGACCGGTTGCACCATGAAGCTAACGCTGACGTCGTAAAAACCCTGGCTCTGAAAGTATTCCTGCAGATTGCGCCGGCCTGTTTCGAGAAGGTCGTCGTCCACGGCGCGTTCCTGAAACACCGGAACGTAGCGCTTCAGCACGCGCCGCGAAACCTTGGTCTCCACGGCCGTCACCTTGACCGTGGGCCCGGCGTCGATTTCCAGGGCGGGACGCACGCGGCGCTCTTGCGCGTCATAATCCAGGTTCTTCAGTTCCACGCGCGCCATCAAACGGTCTTTACCCCCATATTTCTTCAAGACGCCCTGCACGCCGCCCCGGGTGCGCGAACTGGTGACGTGTTTCCACCAATGGATGATCGGAAAGCGCCAGCCGGTGGCTCGAAAAATGGTGGCATCCGGCAGCTTGGTCATACCCGTGATGGACGGCGTATCGTATCTGGCTCGTTTACCTTGATGGATTCGAAAAGTGAGGAAGACCTGGTCCGCATCGACGCCGCTTTCCACGCTGGGGGTAATCTGGGCCGCATAGAATCCGTTAGCTTCGAGCAGCCGATGAATGCGATCCACCGCCTGGGTAACATCACTCTCCTGAAACGGCGCGCCCAGGGAGAGCTGCGTGGCGCTGTCCACCTGGGCCCGATTGGGCGATTCAACCACCTTTCCTTCCACCACCAATCCACCCAAAAAACGGGCGTTCTTGGTGACGAAGCGGACGATTACTCCCTGACCCGATGGTTCGGCCTCGACAACGATGTCGTCGAAACGCCCGGTGGCGAATAATCCATCAATGGCGTGCGCCACGTCCGCGGCCCGCAGCGGCTGGCCTTTCCTGAGCGGTTGGACGCGTGCCAGATCGGCGGGGTCCAGCGGCTGGCCATTGGGAAATTGGATATCGGCAATGGGCCTTCCCTCAAAAGCCGGGGCCTGCGCCAGCGCCCTTGAAATGGGGAAGAGCACGAAAATGCAGGCGAGCAAACACACGCTTCTCGCCGCTAGCCGGAGCGAGCATCGCACTTATGTTGGACCCTCGCTTGCTAATTTCGTTACGCACACGGTTACGATGAATCTCACCCCGCTTCGTTGATCTTAGCGCGCGGCGCAGCGGGTAGTCCGCTGCTGTGGGAGCCATAATTGCGCGTGTACGCCTTGGTGAATTCGGCTCCCACAAAGAAAAGTTGCGCCGAATAATAAACCCATACCAAGAAAATGACCACCGTCCAGGCGGCGCCGTAAGTGGATTCAAATCCGACGCGGCCCAGATAGATAGCCATCAGCTGCTTGCCTATGGTGAAGAGCAATGAGGTGACCGACGCCCCGATCAGCACGTCGCTCCAGCGCAGGCTGACGTCGGGAAGCAGTTTGTAAATGGCTCCAAAGAGCAGCGTCACCACGACGAATGACGCAACAAAAGCCGCCGCGTGCAGCATCCATTCCGGGGTGGGGAGCAGCGGCTGGAAGTATTGCCCGATGGTGGTGATGAAAACGCTGGCAACCAGCGAGACCAGCAACAGGCACCCGGCTGCGATTACCACCAGCGAGGAATACAAGCGCTGTTTGATGAAAGCCAGGACACTGCCGAACCAGGTAGGAGCGTCGGGCTCTGTAATGCCCCAAATCAGGTTGAGCGCCGAGTGCAGTTCCACCACCACGGAAGACGCTCCCACGACGAGCGTGGCAATACTCAGGATGGTGGCAATCAGACTGCTGGACGGCCGGTGGGCGTCCCGAATGACAGCCTGAATGGCTTGCGCGGCGTCGCCACCGACGAAAGTTTGGATTTCCCAGGCCAGCTGGCCCTGCACGGCCGCTTGCCCGAAAACGCGATCGGCCAGCGCGATGGATATAACCAGCAGCGGAGCCGACGAAAGAATCGTATAGTAGGCCAGCGAAGCGGCCAGCCGCGGAGCCTCGTCGCGCGACCAATGGTCGAATATCTCGGTGGTGAGCGCGGCGATGCGCAGGTGAAGTGACAGTGGCTGCGCGTTTTGCGGCATGCTGTCTAACTGACGCTTCTGGAGCCGTTTTCGGATCTTACTTTTCGTTTAGTTGCGCGTCAGATATCGGCGGCAGTGTATCATAGCGGAAATGTTAGCCAGGTTGTTAGCCAGGTGCAGCGCGGAAATGTTAGCCAGGTGCAGCGCGGCATTTGTTTTGATGGTTTCGGCCGGTTTAGCACAGGCGCCCGCCCCTCCGGGCGACGTGGTGGGTGTCGGCGGGTTCAGCCACATCGTCGACAACGTGGAAAGATCGGTGGCGTTCTATCGCGATGTTCTGGGCCTGGAAATGCCCAATCCCCCGCGCCCGTTCGACAGCACGCCTTGGATCAGCGACATGGGCAACACACCCGGCGCCCAATCGCGGCCTGCGATCCTGCATATTCCCGGATCGAAACTGGGCGTCGAACTGATCGATTACAAAGACATCGACCGCCAGGCGGTGCATCCACATTTTCAGGACCCGGGCGCGGCCAGCCTGATCCTCACCGTGCGTGACATGGATGCGATGATGGCCAGGTTGAAGGCAGCGCACGCCCACATCAACAGCCTGGGCGGCGAACCGGGGACCATCCAGGGCGCCAACGGCAGCACCGGCCATGTGGTGTTTGTGCAGGACCCGGACGGCTTTTTCATCGAGATTTCACAGCGGAGCACGCCGCCCCCAACCACGGCCGCGGATTCCAGCAATATCATCGGCGGTGCGTTCGAGATCATCGTTGCGAACCTGGATCAGACGCTGCACATCTATCGCGACATTCTGGGATTTCAGACGCTACCGCCCACGGCTTGGGACGGCACCAAGCTGATGATGGACACCGCCGGCACGCCCGGCGCGCAGTTTCGCAGAAGCTCGGCCACCATCCCCGGCACCGCCGTCATGATGGCTTTCATGGAGTTCAAGGATATCCCTCGCACGCCGCTGCACACTCGCATTCAGGATCCGGGCACCGCCATTCTTCAAGTGGGCGTGCGCGACATCGATGCCACGGTCAAGGCACTCAAGGCGGCGGGCGTGGAAGTGATCTCTAAGAACCGCGAGCCGGTGATGAACGGCACGTCGCGTTTTTGTATGCTGCGCGATCCGAATAATCTGTTCCTGGAGCTGTTTCAGCGGGGCGCACGAGCGCAGTAGGGATGGCGGTAACCTAAATAGAGAGACAAAAATGATCGCAAGCCAACCTTCTGTGGAAACAGTTTCGTTTTACATCAATGGCCAATGGGAGAGTGCGGGAAACCGCCAGCTTGCCCCGGTGACCAACCCTGCAACGGGCTCCGAAATCGCGCAGGTCGCATATGCCACCGCCGAGGACGTGGATCGCACCGTGCAGGCCGCCCATGCCGCTTATCTGAAGTGGCGCGACGTCCCCGTGGTGGACCGTATGCAGCCGCTTTTCCGCTACAAGATGCTGCTGGAAAAGCACCAGAACGAGCTGGCGGCTACCCTGACCACCGAAAACGGAAAAACTATCGACGATGCGCGGGCCGAAGTGCGCCGCTCTATCCAGATGGTGGAAGTGGCCTGCGGCATGCCCAGCCTGATGATGGGCGATTCGTTGAACGATGTTTCAACCGGCATCGACAGCCATACCATCCGGCAGCCGCTGGGCGTATGCGCCGGCATCACGCCGTTCAATTTCCCGTCGATGGTGCCCATGTGGATGTGGCCATTCGCCATCGCCGCGGGCAACGCGTTTATTCTGAAGCCGTCCGAAAAGGTTCCGATGACGCCCACGCTGGCCGCTAAGTTGCTGCATGAGGCTGGCGTTCCCCCGGGCGTTTTCAATTTGATTCATGGCGACAAAGTGGCTGTGGACGCGCTGTTGCACCATCCGCTGGTGCGCGCCATCTCGTTCGTCGGATCCACGCCGGTGGCCAAGTACATATACAAAACCGCGGCCGCCGAGGGAAAACGCGTGCAGGCGCTGGGCGGTGCCAAGAATCATCTGGTGGTGATGCCGGATGCGCATATGCCCAAGACGGTGGATAACATCATCAGCTCGGCATTCGGCGCGGCGGGCGAGCGCTGCCTGGCGGGAAGCGTGCTGGTTCCGGTGGGCGATGCAGCCGAACCGTTGTTGAAGCTGCTGGTGGAAAAAGTGAACGCCATGCGCGTCGGCGATGGCAGCGAAGAAGGCGTCGGCATGGGTCCCCTGGTGACGAAGGACCATCGGGATCGCGTGGCCGGATATATCGACAAGGGCGTGGAGGAGGGTGCGAAGCCCCTGCTGGATGGGCGGGCGTCCAAACCCAAGGGCGACGGCTTCTTCCTTGGCCCAACCATTTTCGACGGCGTGAAGCCGGAGATGACCATTGCGAAGGACGAGATCTTCGGGCCGGTGCTGGCGGTGATTCGCGTAAAGACGCTGGAAGAGGCCATCGAGCTGGTGAACAAATCGCCCTTTGGGAATGCGACCTCCATTTTCACCGGCAGCGGAAAGGCGGCGCGCGATTATTCGGCGCGCGTGGAAGCCGGCATGGTGGGAATTAACGTGGGCGTCGCCGCGCCCATGGCATTTTTCCCGTTCGCGGGCTGGAAGAATTCGTTCTTCGGCGATTTGCACGCACACGGCAAAGACGCGGTCATGTTCTACACCGAGCAAAAAGTTATGATGACCCGGTGGTTCTGACAACGACAACGGATAGGCAGCCGGTCCACGTAGTTTACGGCGGCGCCCAGCTTTTCAAAGCCGAAACTCCCGCGCGCCTGGGTACGCTCGCGCTGGAGTTAATTCGCAACTACACCCCGGATGCGTCTTCATTTTCCGAATGCCTGGGATTGCCGCCGGGCCAGCTGGCTAATTCCGTCTTCGAACGCACCGTCGCCAAGCTGGAGCGCGAACCGGTGGAGGATTTTCGGATCGATTTCGAAGACGGCTATGGGTATCGCTCAGAGGCCGAGGAAGATGGGCACGCGGTTTCGACCGCGCAATTGTTGGCGCGCGGGGCGGGGAAGCCCGGCTTTCCGCCGTTTATCGGAATTCGCATCAAGCCGTTCACCGAAGCGCTTCGCGCGCGCTCGGCGCGCACGCTGGATCTGTTCCTGACGGCGCTGTTCCAGGAGTCCAGCCGCCTTCCCAATAATTTCGTGGTCACCCTTCCGAAAATCACATTGCCT
>DATHNM010000328.1:0-8286 GCA_035486095.1 Bryobacteraceae bacterium | reverse complement strand
TGTTCCGCGCGTCATGGAGAAGATTCTGGAGTCCGTGCATAGCGAGATCGACCGCCTGGTGGCCCACCGGCGCAGCCTGGCACGCTGGATGTTGCGTGCCAGCGTGCAACGCGTATTGAACAACGGGAAGACCGGCATGTCGGACCGAGCAGGGTCGATGTTGGCCAAAACTTTGCTTTTTCGCCGCGTGCGAGCCAAGCTGCCCGGTCTGCAATTCCTGGTTTGCGGCGGCGCCTACCTGGATCCATCTGTGGAAGCTTTCTTTCGCGCGGCCGGATTTTCCGTCCTGCAAGGTTACGGCTTAACCGAAACATCTCCCGTGATCGCCCTGAACGGCTTCGGACCCGATGGGCTGGGAACGGTGGGACCTCCTCTGGATGGCGTCGAAGTGCGGATCGACGAGAGCGGCCAGATACTGACGCGCGGAGCGCACGTCATGAAAGGCTACTACAAGGATCCGGACGCCACCAGCGAATCGCTTCGCGATGGATGGTTTCAAACCGGCGACCTTGGGTCGCTCGATGCGAGCGGCAGGCTCCGAGTGACGGGAAGGGCGAAGGACACGGTGGTGCTCTCCACCGGCAAGAAAGTTTCATCCAGCCAGGTTGAACAGGTGTTGAGCCGCTGCGCAGTGATTCAATCCATTGTGGTGGTGGGCAATCATCGCAAATTCCTTACCGCCGTGATCGTTCCGCACTGGGACAAACTGCGGCAGTTCGCCGGCGGGCGCAGTATACCGTTGGACCTTGCTTCGCCCGAACTGCATCCGGAGATTGCTTCCTGGGTCAACGCCCAAATCGCGGGAGCGAGTTCCGAACTGGCGGACCACGAACGTATCAAGCGCTTCTGTTTGCTTCCGGAAGAGGTGCTTACTGACCCTGAAATCGTCACACCAACTCTGAAATTACGCCGCAGCGCCTTTGAGGCCAGGTATCGCCATTGGATCGATCGCATGTATGGAGACCCGCATCCGTTCCTGATCACAGGACTGGTGATGACTGCCGCCACTGCCGAACGGCGGGAGGGTTTTCAAGAAACCCACAAATAATGTAATAACCGGAATCTGGGTTGATTCCGATACACGTAGCCTGGCTTCTGGAGGAGGTCGCCATGTCACCGTCGGATACAAACTGTTCTATCGCAATTGTCGGGGGAGGTTGTAGCGGGCTGTTGGTCGCCGTGAATCTGCTGAGAAAGGGATTTCAGGGTCGTGTCACCGTCATTGAGCCGCGCACGCGATTGGGCCCCGGGTTAGCTTACTCCACATCGTTCATCCAGCATCTGCTCAACGTTCCCGCGGGAAAGATGAGCGCGCTGCCGGAACGGCCCGCGCATTTTCTGGAATGGCTGCGCGCGAATCATTGGCCCGACGCCAAGCCCGATTCGCTGGCCCCCAGGAGACTGTATGGCCAGTATCTGCAGGAGGTGCTGGAGCAAACGCTCCGCGCGAGCGGCGGAAGTTATCTGAGCCATATCCGCGCCGAGGTGACGGATGCCGCTGTCGATCGCGGCGGAGCCCGGCTGGCGCTAAGCGACGGGATGACGGTGCACGCGAAAAAAGTGGTGCTGGCGCTGGGCAATCCGGCTTCCTGCCCCACGCCCAGCCTGCTCAGGCGGGGACTTGAAGATCGCTGGCATCTGTCTCCCTGGCTGGGTGATGCGCTGCGGGTCCGTTTCCCCGGGGAACGGATCCTGCTTTTTGGAACCGGCCTCACCGCCGTGGATGCCGTACTGGCTTTGCACAGTCAGGAAATGCCCTGTCAGGTGTACATGCTTTCACGCCGGGGCATTCTGCCCAAGATCCACAATCTTCGCGTTCCCGTGGGCCAGCCGCCCGTTCTGCGCAATCGCGGCAACCTGCGGATGCTGGTTCAAGAAGTGCGCGGGCAGATCGAAGCTGCGCGCCAGGCGGATCTGTGCTGGCGCGCCATCGTGGATGGCCTGCGCCCCATCTCGAACGAAGTTTGGGGCGAGCTGACTGTCGAGGACCAACAACGTTTTGTCCGGCACCTGAAGAAGTATTGGAAGCCGCACCGGCATCGTATGGCGCCTGAAATTCGCGAGCGGCTGGATGGATATCGAGCCAGCGGCATATTGCAGGTGATTGCCGGAAGATTGCAGGAGTGCTCGCGTGGGCATGCCACGCAATTTCGAATTTCGTTAAAAAACGGCGGGGAACGCACCGTGGACGTCGACCGCATCATCAGTTGCACGGGTATTCAGGAGAGCTATGCCAACAGCCCGCGGCCTCTAATCCGTTCTCTGGTGGAAAACGGCCTGGCGCGGCCCAATCATCTCGGAATGGGCTTCCAGACGGACGGCCAGGGTGCCCTGCTGGACGGGGAGAGGAACCCGTCATCGATTTTCTTTACGCTGGGTCCGCCGCGCCGCGGCGAGCTTTTTGAATCTACCGCCGTTCCGGAAATTCGGGCTCAGGCTGCGGCGCTGGCACAGCGTCTGCTGCTGAGCGCGAAGCCGGACATGTTCAGCGCTTCCCTAGCATCGGCCGGCCTTTAGTCTGAAAGGCAGTGTCAAAGAGTTGCCGCTTCCGTCTGAATTGTGACGGTCGAAAAAAGTCTCGCCCTGGGTTTTCAATCGTTTAAATTTCGTGAACGCGGCACTCAAATTGCCGATAAGACAGGGAAGGGAATTTACAATGAGTACCATCAATCCCGTGAATTCTGCGTTCTATACTCCTCCCGTAGCAAGTCCTTCAACGGCTACTACTTCTTCGTCCACCGCCAAACCCGAGGTTTTCCAGGATGCAGTGGATCTCAGCCTCGCCGGCCGCATCGCTCTGGGCGTCAACGATGGCCGTTTGAGCAGCGATCAGGCCCAGGAGCTCACTTCTCAGCTCTCCACGCTCAACCAGCAGGTGCAGAGCGGGGGACCCGGCGTCAGCAACCTGCGAAGCCTGCTGAGCCAACAGATCTACAGCGACGCTCATAATGGCGCCAGCATGCCAGCGAATCTCACGGCCACATCCAGTGAGATGCGGGACTTCGTACAGGCTGGGCGCGTGGCCAAACAGGAAAGCGAAGGCAACCTGAGCAGCACCCAGGCATCGGACTTCTTGGCCCAGATTGGCCAAAAACTCGGGCTGGAGACCTAGCGTTCGTGCTCAGACCGGTGCCGGTCTAGATCCTGGAGTGCCTTTTCGCAGGCGGCGTGCAAATCCTTCATCTGTTCGCGCCATTCGTAGGGCCAATTGTCACTGTAGGCGCCGGCCATCGCGCTGGCCGCTTCGTTGTTTTGCGAGACGGCGGCGATATACACGTCCATCAGCCGTTGGCACTCTTCACATTGCACGCGACCCGATTGTACGTTACCGATCTAAGTGACCAATATCGGTAAAAACGCCGTGCTGGGCTAAGAAAAGTACTTAGTTCCGACGGGCCGCTTTGTTAGGACGCCACCACTTCCGTGAATACCCTGCGGAACTTGGCCATCTCGGCGTCGGTCCCGATGGAGACGCGGATCATGGTGTTCAGCGGCGGGAAGGGACGGCCGATGGCGACCCCTTTCTCAAGCATCGCCGCCTGCATCTGCTTGGCATCACGCCCGGTCTCGATCATCACGAAATTGGCCTGCGGCGGAATGAACTTCCACTTGCTCTCCGCCAGCCAGGCACACAGTTCGTTACGGGTATGAACGATCTTGGCTTTGCGTTCCTCCAGCATCTTCGGCCCCAGATCCAGAGCCGCTGAAACCGCGCGCACGCTCACGACACTGATCACGTTATTGCGATACGGCTCCATGCGCGCGATCAGATCGGGACGGCCGGCGATGTATCCCACACGCTGTCCCGCCATGCCATAAATCTTCGAAAATGTGCGGGCGACAATGACGTTCTTACCTTCCTTCACGTACGGAAGGGAGCTGGAGGCTTCGGGCGAAGTGGTGTAGTGCAAGTAAGCTTCATCCACCAGGACGTAGGTGTTCTTGGGTAGATTCGCCACTAGCCATGCGATATCGTCGCTGGTGGTGATGGTGGAAGTGGGGTTATTGGGATTGACGATATAGATCAGGCCACCGCCGGCTTTGTCGGCCTCAGCAGCCAGACGGTGGACGTCAGGCGCCATCTTCGAATTCAGCGGCGTCTCTATTACGGGGTGGCCTTTATACCTGGCCAGCTCGGGAGCGGCCTCGTAAGTCGGCATCGGTATGATGAGCGGGATGCTGGGCGAGGTATAAGCCTCAATGGCCGCGTGCAGCACTTCGCTTGATCCGGCGCCCACCAGGATTTGATCCGCGGTAAGCCCTTCGTTGGCGGCCAGCTTGGAGTAAAAGGCCGGGAATTCCTGGTAATGGTAGCGGTTCGAGCTACCAATCACTTGCGCCATGGCATCCACGGAAGCCTGCGGAGGCCCTTCGGGAAATTCGTTTCCGTTGATCCAGACCGTGTCGGCGGGTGCGACGCCGGAAAGCTTGGCGCGCTGTGCGAACGCGGCCTCAGTGAGGCCGGCCGCGATCATTCCTGCAAAGGCTCTTCGTGAAAACATGTCGTGCTCCTATCGCCTGAAGTTTTGCGGAATCTTGTGCAGAACCACGCTGGCTGCGGAAGTCGACGGGGAAGGGAAGAGAGCAGATCGGCCTGGGATCCGCTCTTGGATGAAGAATAGCATAGCCAACAGGGCCGCGGGCAAAGACAAGGCGAATGAAACCGTCGTCACCCGGGCCGGCGCGGCTAGCCGAAAGATTTTAGCGCCTGCCGCTGGCGAGCGGTATCTACTCCATGGAGGTTTTTATGCTTAACACCTTGAAAGCGAACTGGTGGGCGCTGGCTCTTCGTGGGCTGGTGGCCGTGCTGTTCGGATTGTTGACTTTCTTTCTGCCCGGCATAACGCTTGTAACCCTGGTCCTGTTGTTTGGCGGTTACGCGTTGGTGGACGGCGTCTTCAACGTCATTGCGTTCTTTCGGGTGGCATCGCATCAATGGGCGCTGCTCATTGAGGGCGTGGTCGGAATTATCGCCGGCGTGCTAACCTTCGCCTGGCCCGCCATCACCGCACTCGCTTTGCTCTATCTAATTGCGTTCTGGGCGATCGTTACGGGGATCTTCGAAATCGTCGCCGGCATTCGCCTCCGCAAGGCTCTTACAAACGAATGGCTGCTGCTGTTGATGGGCGTTGTCTCCGTTCTGTTCGGTGCATTGATTCTATTTGCTCCCGGCTCCGGGGCATTGGCGATTGTATTGTGGATCGGAGTTTACGCGCTGGTGTTCGGAATCTTTCTGTTGACCCTGGCGTTCCGTTTGCGTGGGCATCACCCGCTAGTCACACAGCCGACTTAAAGGAGTGGCGATTGCTTCTCAGGTTAGCGCTTCTAACGATTGCTTCGGGCGCTCTCGTCTTCGCCGATGACTTACAGGCGTTTCCTTCCGCTCAACCGGGTATGACTCGCCATGTCATTCGCCTTCCGAAACAGACAGACGAAGCGGATCTGAAGGTTGAACTGGTCATTGGCAAGACTGTTCGAACCGATGCGAACAATCGCTACTTCTTCGGCGGGACGCTTGAAAAAGAGACAATTCCGGGCTGGGGCTTCGACCGTTACATCCTGCGCAAGCTAGGTCCAATGGCTGGAACCCTGATGGCAGTCGATCCCAATACCCCGCTAATCGACCGTTTCATCAGCGTGGGCGGTGAAACCATTCTGAGTTACAACAGTCGCTTGCCGGTGGTGGTCTACGTACCGGTGGGCGTGGAAGTGCGCTACCGCCTGTGGCGCGCCGGACCGGCCATGCCAGCCCCGCCAGATGAGCGCTGACGCACGCCTGACATCAGTGGCCTGCGGAAACAACGCGCGGTTTGGACCCGATAAAGCCGTAAAACGCGATGTAGAGGTAGCATATGGCAGGCAGCGCGAAAGCCACGTGCAACCCGATACGATCGGCCAGCGCACCTTCGGCTAAAGGAATAATGGCTCCGCCCACGATGGCTGCGACCATGATTCCGGATGCCTTGCCAGTAAGCTTGCCAAGGCCGGCAATCCCCAGGGTAAAGATGCTCGGAAAGAGAATGGAATTGAACAACCCGACGGCTAGAATGGCCCACATGGCCACGTGACCGGTGGTCAAAATGGAAGTGGTTACCAGTAAGCCGGCGGCGATAGCCGCAACTCCAACCGCCGGGCCCGTGGGAACCTTGCGCAGAAGAGCGGCGCCCAGGAAACGTCCCACCATGGCGCCGCCCCAGTACAACGAAACGTAGCGCGCCGCGGTTTGCGCGGTAAGCCCGCCGATATCCGGCTGGACGAAGTAGCTGACCAGAAAGCTGCCGATGGCTACTTCCGCGCCCACGTACACGAAGATGCCGATCGCACCGAACACCAGGTTCCGATGCTGCCAGACGGTGTCGCCGGCGGCCGTGGTGTGATGGCTGGGATCCTCAATCTGGGTGATGGTTGGAAAAGGAAATAGCGCGATCGCGATGGCCAGAAGGCCGAGCAGCACGGCTATTCCGAAGTAGGGCAGCTTCACGGTGGAAGCCTCACTGCGGACGCCGGAGAGAATGAAGAAGCCGCCCACCCAAGGTCCAACGGTGGTTCCCAGTGAATTCAGCGCCTGGACCAAGTTCAAGCGGCTGGATGATTTTTCGGGCGGCCCAAGCGCCGCTACATACGGGTTCGCCGACACTTGCAGGAACGTTATCCCGGATGCGAGCACGTACAGCGCTGCCAGAAACAGGGCGTACGAAGGGACGCTGGCGGCGGGAATGAAGAGCAGGGCTCCCACGCCCATGATCGCCAGGCCCAGCACCATGGTCCGGTGATATCCAATGGCGGAAATGACCTTCGCGGCGGGGAGGGAAATCAGGAAGTAGGCCGAAAAGAACGTGAATTGGATCAGCATCGTTTGCGTGTAGCTCAGGCTGAAAATGGCCTTCAGATGCGGAACCAGGATGTCATTCAGAACGGTAACGAAGCCCCACATGAAAAACACCGTGGAGGCCACCACCATGGCGGCGCCGAATCCCGATCCGGAATCCGGCGTCGTGCGCCCGGTTTGAAGCGTTGATGTACTCATGCCGAAGGTGAGACGCGCGTGCAGCCCAGGTCTGCACATCCAATGTAAGTCTATTGATCCACGGCACCTAGCGTCGGCAATGGGGCCGGCGCGGCACGCAAAGTGCGTGCGCCACAAAAAACCTTATTTCGCGAGCGACCGGGCCGCCGCCAGAGCTGTTTCGTAGTTCGGATGATCCGCCACTTCCTTGACGTACTCGACGTGCTTTATGGTGTCGTCTTTGTCGAGCACGAAAATGGCGCGGCTCTCGATACGCATGTCTTTGATCAATGTTCCATACTGCTCGCCGAACGAACCTGACTTGTGGTCCGACAGCATTTTGATCTTGTCGATGCCGAAATTGCCGCACCAGCGTTTCTGCGCAAACGGCAGGTCCATGCTGATGGTGAAAATCTCGACGCCCGGCAGTTTGGCCGCTTCTTCGTTGAAACGCTTGGTCTGCGCGTCGCACACCGGCGTATCGAGCGACGGCACCACGCTGAAGATGCGCACGGCCTTCCCGGTGCCCGCCAGATTCACGGGTTGGAGTCCATCATTGACCGCATTGAAATCGGGCGCTTTGTCGCCGGCCTTGAGCTCGGGCCCCAGCAGCGTCAGCGGATTTCCTCTCATCGTCGTAGCTCCAGGTCTCTCCATGCATTCTCCTCGGTAAATTAATTGAATTTCGACCCTATTGTAGCAACTCGTTGAACTTCGCCAATTGATTCGTCGGCAGCTGGCAGGCGTAGTTTTCGCACACGTATGCAGTGGCTTGGCCATCCAGCATGCGCATGCTGCTGGCTGCCGGAAAGAAGGCGGCGTCCGCCAGCAGCGTAACGCTGGTTGGCATGAACCGCGCCCGAACCGCTCGCAGAAACGATTCCGGTGGGCCCGCGATGACCACTTCCCGGCGAGGGCCCAGGTAATAATCCAGCCCAACCAGCATCTGCGGCACCGCCACGGCCTGTTGAACGATCTTGGACCCCAGCGCCTGCAACGCGCGCTCGGCTGCCTCACGATACCCGGCGCGATCGGTGAAATGCGCCAGCTTGAGCAGGTCCACCAGCGCCACCGAGTTTCCCGACGGCTCGGCACCATCGTAATCGTCCTTCATGCGCAGAACCAGATTGTTATCGCCCGCCGCCGTGCTAAAGAATGCACCTTCGGATTGGTCTTCAAACAACTCGCGCATCTTAGCGGCCAACTGCATCGCAGTCTCAATATGTCGAGCATCGAAATCAGCTTCGTAAAGATCCAGCAACGCGCCAATGAAGAACGCG
>DATHNM010000327.1:0-7194 GCA_035486095.1 Bryobacteraceae bacterium | reverse complement strand
CAGATTTTCACCAAACCAGTGGAAGACCGGCCGACTTTGTTCTATGAAATCATCCAGCGCAAGGGGAGCCGGAGTTTCGGCAAAGGCAATTTCAAGGCTTTATTCGAGGCCATCGAACGCGAGCAAGCGTCGCGCGGGAATCTCTAGCGGGCGCTTATTTGGCGGCCGCGGCTTCTTTGTTCTCGCCCTTCAGTTCGGCGGCCAGAATGGGCTTCAGCGCCGCCAGCGTCACTTCACCGTTGTACTGTTTGCCGTTGATGTAGAACGACGGTGTTCCGTACACACCCGCGGCTTCGCCATCGGCCAGGTCTTTGTCGACCACGGCCTTATACTTCCCAGCCGCGAGGTCAGCTTTGAACTTGTCCATATCCAGGCCGATGTCCTTAGCGAACCCGAGAATACTGTCGCTCGACAAACGCCGGTAATTCTTGAACAGCACGTCGTACATCTCCCAGAACTTGCCCTGCTCGCGCGCCGCCAGCGACGCTTCCGCTGCCATCTCCGCATGGGGATGCATCGACAACGGGAATTGCTTGTAGATCAGCTTCACGTCTTTTGGATAAGCAGCCATTACAGTGTCCACCTGCTTCACCGCCAGGGAACAGAAAGGGCACTCGAAATCGGAAAATTCAACCAGCGTGATGCGCGCGTCGGCTGGGCCGCGCACCGGCGCGCCCTCCACTGCTATGGTCACGGGATCTTCCAACAGCTTCGGCCGATGAGCCTTGGGCGACGCATCCATCAGCTTGCTGATTTCCATCAGGCTCTTGCCATCCTTCACGCCCTGAATCGCGATTTTAGCGATGGTGCGGCTGTAGGAGCAGTTGGTGTCTTTCAGAATGCATTCAGCGGTCTTCATCCCGCACTGACAGGAGCAATCCTCCTCGCGCAGGATCTTGAGCACCGCCTTCTTCTGCACCGGCGTTAGTTCGGAAAGGTCGACGTTGCCGAGCGTCTCGGCGGTCTTCCAGGCGTCCGCCGCGCTGGGCGTCTGGGCGCCGAGCGTGAGGCCCGCAAACAGGCAAAGGACAACGATGCGGAGTCGCATTCCTTTATTATCACCCGAATGGAGCCCGGCCTAGGAAAGCTCCGCGTGCAGGAAGCTTTTCAGGTCCGCCTCATTGACCTCAGGCTCCCCAGGCGCCACATTGTTGAGCTTTCCGGCCTTCATCCAACGTTCCAGCTGATCCACCAGGCTGAACAGGTGATCGAACGAGTCGACGACGAATAGCAGCGGCTGGTAGTGGTTAATCTCAAACCCCTGATTGATGGCCCATTCCAGCTGCATGGGATACCGCTGCACTTCCGGCGCCTCAATGGCGTGCGCGATCTCGCCATATGAACTGAGCAGGCCGCTGCCATACACCCGGTAGCCGTCCGATCCACGCATCAGTCCGAACTCGATGGTGAACCAGAAAAATCGTGCCATGGCCCGAATGACGCTGGTGAGGTAGTGGGCGCGTGTGTCCGGCCCGCGAATCCCAGCAGCTATCTGGGCGGCGGTATGCGCGCATTCCCCAAAACGCACCAGCGCTTCGGCGAAGTTTTTGTCGGTGTGCATGGGGACGTGGCCGGCCACATCGTGGAAAATATCGGGCTCTGGGAGGTAATCTAACTTGTCGGAACGGCGAATGGTGACGGTGGTAGGGAAAGCGCGGTTGCGAAGACAATCGAAGAATACGAAGGCAGGAACATAGCCGCTGACGGCCTTGGTTTGAAAGCCCGTCAAAGGCTGGAGGAAAGCATTCACCTCTTCCAGGCGCGGGATGCGATCCGGATTCAGGCACAGCGAGTGGATGCCTTTTAGGAAGTGTTCATTCGCATACCGATCCCAGCGCGGAAGCATGCGCGCATACAGCTTGCGCCAAGCCTGGTGATTTTCTTGGGAGTACAGTTCGTACGGCTGCTGAATGTAGAGCTGACCGGTGCGTTTGGCTTCTTCTATAAAGCGCGACTCGTTGGTTGTCAGACCAGAAGTAACCGCTGAGCTTTTCATACTTCGCTCTCCGTCCATATCATCGCTCTAATCAGCACCACTTGCAAGTGGTGCTGTATTGGCCGGGCCTGCGCTTCTGGCCGTATACTGAAAGTGGAGAGCAACATGTATCCGCTCAAAAAAGGCAAAACCACCAATCAGGCCCACGTCGGCCTGCCCGAGGGGACTTTTGAGGAAGAGCACGGCCGCAAGGGCTTTTACGGCAAATCCGCGCACCTCTACCACGCGCATCCGCCCACCGGGTGGATTCGTTTTGAAGGCAAATTGAGGCCGCATTGCTTCGATTTGAATCAGCTGAAGCCGGGCGATCTGAACGATGCCGAGGGGCTGCCCACCGCTTTCCTGGGAAATGACGACATTCGATTGTCGGTGTCGCGCCGTTCCCACCCCATGCCGTTTTACTTCCGCAACGCCGATGGCGACGAGCTGTACTTCGTTCATCGCGGAAAGGGCAAAATCGAAACGGATTTCGGGCCGCTCGATTTTGAGCCGGGCGACTATATTAATATCCCGCGCGCTGTGACTTACCGGGTGGTTCCTGAGACTCGCGACAATTTTTTCCTGATCGTTCAATCCAAGCACGAGTTCGAGCAGCCCGAGAAAGGGCTGCTGGGACAACATGCCCTGTACGATGCGGCGGCGATTACGACGCCCGAGCCCGCGCCCCTGCTGGACGACAATGCCGAGTGGGAAGTTCGCATCCAGGCGGAGGATGAAATTTCCAAAGTAATTTATCCATTTAATCCCATCGATGTCGTGGGCTGGAAGGGCGACTTGACGGTGTGGAAAATAAACATGCGCGACATCCGGCCGGTGATGAGCCACCGGGCTCATCTGCCGCCTAGCGCGCACACCACTTTCGTCACCCAAGGGGCGGTGGTGTGCAGTTTTCTGCCGCGTCCGCTGGAAGAAGATCCGGACGCGCTGCGCGTTCCCTTTTTTCATCGCAACACCGATTACGACGAATTCATCTTCTATCACGATGGGGATTTTTTCAGCAAGGACAACATCAAGGCGGGCATGGCTACGCTGCATCCGCGCGGCATCCATCACGGCCCCCATCCCAAGGCGCTGGCCAATCAGAAGAAGAAAACCCACACCGATGAGTACGCCGTCATGCTGGACGGTCTGAATCCCATTCATGTTTTGCCGGCGGGCGAGGATGTAGAATGGAAGGATTATTGGGCCAGCTGGATGGAAAAGAAACCCGTGGAGACGCGCTGATTGATAGTTGACCCCGGGTCCACCGACCCTAGCAGCGTCTACAAACTTCTGATCGGAGCGGTGGTGCCGCGCCCCATTGCGTTCGTCTCGACAGTTAGTCCGGAAGGCGAATTCAACGTCGCGCCGTTCAGTTTCTTCACCGTCGCCAGCCCCAATCCGCCGGTGCTGATCTTCTCGGTGGGACGCCGCGCCACTCCAGACCCCAGAAAAGACACGCTGCGCAATATCACCACGGCGCGCGAGTTCGTGGTGAACATTGTTTCCGAGGAATTCGGCGCGAAAATGAATATCTGCGCCGGCGACTATCCGCCGGACATAGACGAGTTTCAACTCTCCGGCCTGACGCCCATCCCGAGCGACCTGGTGAAGGCCCCGCGCGTGGCCGAGTCCCACATCAACATGGAGTGCCGCCTGCTCTACACCCTTGAGATGAGCGGCTTGGTCAGCGGCGGAAATCTGGTGCTGGGTGAAGTGGTCCGGTTCCACATCGATGACGCCGACATCAGCAACTACCGGATAGACCCGGACAAGCTGCGCGCCATTGGGCGCATGGCCGGCAACAGCTATACCCGCACCGGGGACCGTTTCGACATGATTCGCCCGGCTTGATGCCGCTAGTTCGCGAACAACCGCTCGAAAATCTCGCGCGTGTGATTTTGGATCTTCGCCAGTTCCGTTTTTAGCGGCTGGCTGTTGCGGTGCTCCGGCGTCCAGCGATGCACTAATTCGGTAAGTACCTGCAGGTGCGCTTCCGAATTCGGCAAGCTGGCTTCGGCGTGGCCGGAGTAAACCCGCAGCGCATGATCCACCGCGCGGTAAAACGTAGCCGCATCCAGCAGGAATTCCGCATCCGCCGGCTCCAGATGGCCGGTGGCTTCGATGATATTGATGCGCTCCGGCGTATTCAATACCTTAAAGAAAAGCCCGCCAGCTTTCAAGCGCAAAAACAAAAGCGAAAAATCGATGTCATAGAATCCGCCATGGCCGGCTTTGAGCGGATGATCCGGACCCTGCTCCTTTTCTAAACGCAGGCGCATCTGCCGCAGATCTTTTTTGGAGCGGCCGCTTTGTCCATAACGCCGCCAATCCACCTTCTGCAGCTCGTTCAGAAATTTGGTGGCATGCTCGACATCGCCCGCCACGGCCCGGGCTTTCATATACGCGATGCCTTCCCAGGCCTCTGCATGCCGGGCGAAATATTCATGGTAGGCGGCTTCCGATTGCAGCAGCGCTCCCGCGCTTCCGTTCGGCCTCAGGCGCGTGTCCACCGTGAACATGACACCGGATCCGGTGTAGGCGGTGATCAGGTCCACAATGCGCTCCGCCACGCGCGTCCAGAACAGATGCTCTTCGTGGTCCTGATCCGGCAGAACGAAAACCAGGTCCGCATCGGAAGCCAGATCGAACTCCCGCATGCCCAGCCGCCCCAGCGCGATCACCATAAGCTGCTGGCGCGGCTGATACCCGGCGCTGGAGGGGGGATGCGATGCGGCCACGTGCTCCACCGCCATCTGGTAGCAGGCCGCGATGGCCGAATCGGCCAGATCGGAAGTCTGATGCAGAGTTTGAAAAACCGGCACGCGCTGGCAGATGCTGGCGGTCTGGATGCGAAACATCTCGCGGCGGAAATAGCGGCGCAGCTCCGAAATGTCGTCGAAGGCGATGGGCGGGTTGGCTTCGTTGGAATCGGGAAGCTGGCAAAATTCTTCAATCAGCTCCGGCACGCGAACCAGCTCTTCGCCAAAGTACGGGCTGTGTTTGAAAATGTCGAGCGTGAACAGCGCCACTCGCGAATCAGAATTGAGCAGCGCGAGCAATCTCGAATCCGGCATCAACTTGTCGAGAAAGTGCTCAAATGCCCCCTCGCCGCGCCCCAGTTGCATACCCGAAACAATCTGCGCCAGCGCCGGTGCGCGTTCATCCAGAAAGCGGATCAGGTTACTGGAGGTTGGCTCCACAACTTCCGGCCCTTCAATTTGCGGCGCGGCCGCGGGCGGCAGGCTGTAATAAATCGGCCGCTGAGCATGGATGACGCGCTCATAAATTTCCTGAACCGCTTCCAGATGGGCGTTCAATTCCTGCAGCAGTTTCTCGCCCGAGGGCGCGCTGCCCAGTTGCGCGGTCGGCATCTTTTTCGCCAGCAGATCCAGGTCGCGCGCAGAGGTCGGCAAGGTATGGGTCTGGCGGTCTTCGGCGAATTGCAGCCGGTGCTCCAGGTTTCTGAGGAAGCGATACGCGGCAATCAGGCGTCCGAATTCGGCGGCCGAAAGCAGATCCTTCTGGCTTAGGCGCGAAAGAGCCAGCATGGTTCCGCCGTGCCGCAGCCAGGGAACGCGCCCGCCATGCAAGCGCTGTAAACACTGCACCAGAAACTCCACGTCGCGGATGCCGCCGGGAGCCAGCTTGACGTCGAACGCGGGCTTTCCCAATCTCCGCTTGCTCAATTTTTCGCTGATGCGTTCGCGCGTCGCCGACACTTCTTCCACCGCGGAAAAATCGAGCGTGGTGGAATAGATCAACGGTTCCACCGTGCCCAGCAGTTCACGCCCGGCTTCCGGGTCGCCCGCCGCCACGCGCCCCTTGATCAACATCTGCAGTTCCCAATCCCGCGCGCGGGCCTGATAATAGCTCTTCGCCCCATCCAGAGAAAGGCAGACCTCGCCCAGGCTGCCATCCGGACGCAGCCGCAGATCCATGCGATAGCACAGGCCTTCGGCGGTATAGGTGGAAAGCAGTTCGGTGTACTGGTTCGCCACCTTTTTGTAGAATTCCTTGTTCGAAATCGGATGCTGGCCGTCGGTTTCGCCATTGGCCGCGTACACGAACATCAGATCGATATCGGAGCTGTAGTTCAGTTCGCGCCCGCCCAGCTTGCCAAGCGCGATCACCGACATCCCGCACTCCCGCACTTCACCATCCCCGTCCACAAAACGCGGCGTGCCGTGCCGCGCCACCAGATCGGCACGAATGCGTTTGTAGCTGATGTGCAAAATGGCGTCGGCCAGGTTCGAAAGTTCTTCGGTGGTCTCCGACAAACTGCCCAGCCCCAGCACATCTCTGAGCAGGATGCGCAGAATCTGCTGCCGGCGGAACAGCGCGAGCGACAAGGCCAGGGGCTTGCCGTCCGGCTGTTGCTTCAGGAATTTTCCCAGACGTTTCTTGTACTCGGCCGCCGTCAGCACACGGCTCATCCCAGCGATTTCTTCCAACCACTGCGGATTTTGCAAAAGCTCTTCCGAAAGGAAGCGGCTGAAGGAGGCCACCGCGATCAGGTACTTCAGCAGCGCCGGCGTTTGCACCAGACGCGAAAAAGCATCCGGCTGTTTTTGCTTCAAACTCACCAGGTAGTGAATGGCCGCGTCGGCATCGGCCGCCGACGCCAGCAACACTTTTACCTGATCCTGTGCTTCGGTGGAAAGGCCCAGCGAAAGAAGCGCCGCCTCTCCGCGCGCGAGGGCGGGCTTGCGGAGGGGCATGGTTTCGAGCAAGCTGGGCATCCAGAGTTAGACGACTTGGTCTACTAACTCGATTATATCCTTCGGATAGATGAAACCGCTGCGTAACACGCGCGCATAGAACCCTGCCAACCCCCAGCGGGGCGTGGAAGCGTCGCTGGCCTTTACCAGAGCGTCATAGATGGCTTGTTGAATGGAGGGGCCATAGACGTTCAGCGTCACGCACGGGCTGCGCATTTTCATGATTTCGAGCATCACTTGGCCCACGCGGTAGCGCTGTCCGATACGCATCTGACGCCGGTCCAATCCCAGGGTGGTCAGGTTTTCGCCCAGAGCGCCAGGAAACACAGGATAGCCCTGGGCGATCAATTCGTGGATGCCTTCGCTGGTGACGATCAGGACAGCCTGGTTGGGGCCGCCATGAATCTCAGGATGCGCCCACGCATCGCCCCGGATGCCCACGGGCGTCACTTCGGCCTCTAGGACGGGCCGCTTAGGAACGCCTCCTCGTGAGATGTT
>DATHNM010000326.1:0-8052 GCA_035486095.1 Bryobacteraceae bacterium | reverse complement strand
CGTCGATCTTGCCGAACGTCATCTTCAGCACTTCGGGACACAAGCTCGATCCGCCCATCCCGAGCAGTAACGCGTACTTGAATCCGGCCGCCTTTACGTCCTTCGCCACTTCTTCCAGATGCTGCTTGTGCGCCAGCTGATCTTCGGTGATACCCAGCCAGCCCAGCCAATTGCTTTCGTCCGAGCCGGTCCACAACGCCGCATCGCGCCCCCACAGCCGCCGGACTTTGCCGCCCATTTTCCAATCGTCCATGGCTTCGGAAAACGCCGCGCCGATGTTCTCGGGCAAAGTGAATGTCTGCGCGTCCACTTCTCCCTGCGAGACGAACTTGCACTTGGCGTCCACCGCGTTCAGCAACTTATCGAATGGTTCGGCAAACAGCTTCACGGCCTGCGTCACCAGATCGTCGGTGACTTTCTTCATCGAAATCCCGGCCGCAGCCAGCGTGTCCATGGTGTCCTGCGCGGCATCCAGATCGGCTTCCAGACTCGCCTTCGGCTTGCCGTGATCGCGAAACGCCTCTAGCGTCTGCGGAGGCATCGTGTTTACGGTGTCGGGCCCGATCAGCTCTTCCACATACAGCACGTCCGAGTACGACGGGTCCTTGGTGCTGGTGCTGGCCCATAGAACGCGCTGGGTCTGCGCGCCTTTCGCGGCCAGGGCGCTCCAATCGGCGCCCGAAAAGATCTCTTTGTAACGCTGATAAGTAAGCTTGCCGTTGGCGATGGCCACCTTGCCCGGCAGGCTCTTCAACAGGGCCTGCTCCTTGGGATCGGTGGCGGCTTTCAGCTTAGCCTTGACGATGGCGTCCACCATGCTGTCGATACGGCTGATGAAAAAGCTGGCGACGCTGGACACGTGGCTTGGATCGCCGCCGCCGGCTACGTATTTCTTCAATCCCGCGATATAGGCCAGCGCCACTTTTTCATACATCTCCTGCGCGAACAGCAGTGTCACGTTGATGTTGATGCCTTCGCTGATGAGCTGCTCGATGGCCGGAATCCCTTCCAGCGTGGCCGGCACTTTCACCAGCAGGTTGGGCCGGTTCACCGCCTTCCATAAACGGCGGGCGTCCTTCAGCGTGCCGGCGGTGTCGCGCGCCAGAAAAGGCGAAACCTCCAGGCTCACATAGCCATCCCGCATCTTGGTTGCGTCGTAGACCGGGCGCAGAATATCGGCAGCGTCCTGGATGTCCTGGATGGCGATGATTTCGTACAAGCCCATGGCGTCCAGATCTTTGCGCTTCTGCAACTCGGCCAGAGCAGCGGCGTAGTCGGTGCTGCCGGTGATCGCCTTTTCGAAAATCGCCGGGTTGGAGGTGACGCCGCCCAGCCCATCCTCATCCACCAGACGCTTCAGTTCGCCTTCGGTGATGAGCGTCCGCCGGATGTAATCCAGCCAGGCGGATTGCCCGAATTTACGAAGTTCCACCAACGGATTGGTGGTAGTTGCGGAGGTTGTACCGCTGGAAGTGGATAATGTCGCGCTCATGATGGGTCCTCTCGTCTTGGTAAATCTTGAGGCTGGCGCTGCGACAGCTGCCGCCTCGCCCAGCCCTATCTCTATTATTGTGCTTTTGCCAACTCTTCTTTGGCGGCAGCGGCCACAGCATCAGGGGTGAAGCCGAATTTTTTCTGCAGTTCCTTGAGCGGCGCCGACGCGCCAAAGGTGTGCATGCCGATACGGCGGCGAGCATATCGATCCCAACCAAACACCGATGCCTGCTCCACCGAAACACGCGCGCGCACATTGGGCGGCAGCACCCGGTTCTGATAATCGTAGGATTGCTGCTCGAACAGCTCCCACGACGGCATACTTACCACGCGCGCTTTAATTCCCTCTTGCGTTAGTTTCTCGTACGCGTCCACGCACAGCGACACCTCGCTGCCGGTTCCGATGAGGATCACGTCTGGCTTACCGCCCAAGGCGTCGGCCAAAATGTAGGCCCCACGCCCCACCCCGCTGGCAGAAGCATATTTCGTTCGGTCTAATGTCGGCATGTTCTGTCTCGACAATATAAGACACACCGGCTCATGGCGAAGTTGCACTATAACTCGCCACGCCTGGGCCACCTCATTGGCGTCGCCCGGACGCATCACAATCAGCCCCGGAATGGCTCGCAGCGAAATCAGCTGCTCCACCGGTTGGTGGGTGGGGCCATCTTCGCCGACGCCGATGGAATCGTGCGTGAACACATAAATAACCGGGATCTCCATCAGGGCGCTCAGCCGGATGGGGGCGCGCATATAGTCGCTAAAGATCAGAAAACCCGCCCCAAACGGACGCAGCTTGGATAGCGAAAGCCCATTCAGGATGGATCCCATGGCGTGCTCGCGGATTCCGAAGTGCATGTTCCGCCCGCCATAGTTGCTGGCTTCCAGGTCGCCGGCGCCGTCGAAAGTGAGCCGCGTCTTGGTGGAAGGCGCCAGATCGGCTGCCCCTCCTATCAGCCACGGCAAGCGCTGCGCGATGGCATTTTCTACCTTGCCCGATGCATCGCGCCCGGCCAGGCCCTTGGGATCGGCGGGGAAAGAGGGAACGTCCGCGTCCCAGCCCTCCGGCAGCTCGCGCTTCTGGATTTTTTCCAGATGGCTGGCCAGTTCGGGAAACTGTTTGCGATACTCGGCGAATTTCGCCATCCAGGCATCGCGTGCGCTGTGCCCACGCCGGCCCAGCTGTTCCTGAAACCGTTGGTACACCCCATCCGGCACCAGGAACTTTGCGTCCTCCGGCCAGCCGTAATTCCGTTTTGTCAGGCGGATTTCTTCCTCGCCTAACGGCTCGCCATGCGCCGCGCTGGTGTCCTGTTTGTGAGGCGCGCCATAAGCGATGTGACTGTCCACGATGATGATGGTCGGCCGGTCTTCCGTCGCGAGAAACGTGCGGATGGCCCGCGCCACCATCTCCTGATCGTTGGCGTCGCCCACCCGCAAAACGTTCCAGCCGTAACCCAGGAAGCGCGTAGCCACATCCTCGCTGAACGCCAGCGACGTGTTGCCCTCAATCGTAATGTGGTTGTTGTCGTAGATCCAGCACAGGTTCGACAGCTTCAGATGCCCAGCCACCGATGCCGCTTCGCCGCTCACGCCTTCCATCATGCAGCCGTCGCCGGCCAGCGCATAGGCGTTGAAATTCACCATTTCAAAGCCCGGACGGTTAAAATACCGGGCCATCCAGCGCGCAGCCAGAGCCATTCCCACGCTGGTGGCCACGCCCTGTCCCAGCGGACCGGTGGTGGTTTCGATGCCCGACGTCCAGCGATATTCCGGGTGCCCGGGGCACTTGCTGTTGAGCTGCCGGAAATTCTTGATGTCGTCCAGCGTGACGCTCACCTGCCCCAGCGTTTCGTATTCCGGATTTACCGTTTTCACCTGGCTCAAATGCAGCATCGAGTAAAGCAGCATGGACGCATGTCCGGCGGAAAGTACAAAGCGGTCGCGATTCGGCCAGATGGGATCCTCCGGGTCGAACCTCAGGAACTGCTGCCACAGCGTATAGACCACCGGGGCCATGGCCATCGGGGTGCCAGGATGCCCGGAGTTGGCTTGTTGAACCGCGTCCATCGACAAGGTGCGGATGGTGTTGATGCAAAGTTGATCCATTGCATCGTGAGATGCCAGCGCTGGACTCTGAGTGGAGGTGGACATGGGATCGATTGACGAACCCTCCGCGGTTCGCGGGCGGCGGAGTTTGGGGAAAGACCTCGCGCGCTCTCTGATCGAGCATTGTAGCCCATCTCATTAGGGCTAGCCAGTGAATATCTTGTGTCCGAGGGTTTTCCTTAGATGGATCTAAGGAGTTCTAAGGCCAGCGGCAAGCAAGCTTCGAGAGAACGATCGCGCGTGCCCGCTCAGTGACCCTCGGCTTCGAGGAAACGTTCCACTTCGATGGCGGCCATGCATCCCGCACCCGACGCGGTAATGGCCTGCCGGTAGGTCCGGTCCTGAACGTCACCGGCGTGAAAAACGCCTGTTATGTTGGTGCGTGCGCCGCCATGGGAAATGACATAGCCGTCCGGATCCAGATCGATTTGCCCGGCGAAAGGCGCGGTATTGGGAATGTGGCCGATCGCGACAAAAAAACCATCCACGTCGCGCTCCCAGATTTCGTCGGTCAGCAAATTGCGCAGCTTCACGCCGGTAACCAGGTGCTGGGTGGCGTCGTAAACATCCTCGACCACCGTGTTGGGAAACATTTTGATTTTAGGATTATTGCGCGCGCGCTCCAGCATGATTTTCGAGGCGCGGAAACTCTCGCGGCGATGCACCAGCGCCACTTCCTCGCCGAATCGGGTAAGGAAATTGGCCTCTTCCATGGCGGAGTCGCCACCGCCCACCACCATGATCTTCTTGCCCCGATAAAAGAAGCCGTCGCAGGTGGCGCAGCTGCTGACGCCATGGCCGATCAGCTTCTGCTCGTTGGGCAGGTTAAGCCAGCGCGCCGACGCGCCCGAAGCAATGATCAGCGTGCGTGTTTCCAGCCATTCATGATCCACCTTCAGGCGGAATGGACGCTTGGATAAATCGGCTTCGATAACCGTGCCGTGCAGGTATTCGGCGCCGAAATGCTCGGCCTGCTTCTTGATGTTTTCCACCAGCAGAGGGCCGTCAATGCCCTCTGGAAATCCGGGGAAGTTTTCCACCAGCGTGGTAAGCGAGAGCTGGCCCCCCGGTTCATGTCCGGCGACCACCAATGGTTTCAGATTGGCCCGCGCGGCGTAAATGGCGGCAGTGTTCCCGGCGCAGCCGGAACCGACGATAATCACATTAAACATGGAAGTTCTTATGCTAACAGACCATTCGCTAGGGTCGCGGCTCGGCTAAAAAATGCCGGAACGGACCACTTCGTTGGTAATGAGGGCGCAAACGTAGGCCAGTAAAGTCATATAGCCGAATTGAATGGACGGCCACTTCCAGCCGCCGGTTTCCCGGCGCACCACGGCGATAGTGGACATGCATTGCATCGCGAAGGCGAAGAACACCAGCAGCGCGACGGCACCGCCCGGTGTCAGGTCGCTCTTCAATGCCTGGCGCAGACCCTCCGATTCCGATGTGCCTTCCTTGTGATAGATAGTGCCCAGCGTTCCCACAATCACTTCGCGCGCGGCTATGGAGCTGATCAGCCCGATGCCGATCTTCCAGTTGAAACCGAGCGGTTTAATCACCGGTTCCACCGCGTGGCCAATCATGCCGGCAAAACTGTCGGCGATCTCGGGCGGCTGGCCATTCTTAACCGGCAGGTTTTCCAAAACCCACAGGACCACAATCACAAGTAAGATGACGGTGCCCGCGCGGCGCAGAAAAACCTTGGAGCGATCCAGGAGGCGCAGGCTGAGCGATCGCACAGTGGGCCAGCGATAGGGCGGCATTTCGAGAACGAAGGGCACACGCTCGCTCTTCAGGATGGACGATTTAAGAAGACGCGCGGTGCCGATGGCCGCGACGAAACCGAGGATGTACAGCCCCAGCAGCGCCGCCGCCTGCATCCCGAAGAGATGCCCCAGCAGTGGACGATCGACGATAAAGGCAGCGATGATCAGCGTATACACCGGCAGACGCGCCGAGCACGTCATGAACGGAGCAATCAGAATGGTTGCCAGGCGATCGCGCTTGTTTTCGATGGTTCGCGTCGCCATGATGGCGGGAACCGCGCAGGCGTAAGCGGAGATCAGAGGGATGAACGATTTTCCCTGCAGTCCGAACTTGGCCATGGTGCGGTCCGCAATCAGAGCGGCACGCGCCAGGTAGCCGGAATCCTCTAAAACTCCGATAAACAAAAACAACAGAAGAATTTGCGGCAGGAACACGATCACCGCGCCCACTCCGCTCCACACGCCGTCCACCAGGAGCGACCGGAAAATGGAAGGCGGCAGGATGTGCTCAATCCATTGGCCGGAAGTTTGAATCAGACCCTGCAGGCCATCCATCAACGGCTTCGCGCCGCTGAAGATGGTCTGGAAAACCCCAGCCACCACCAGCAGGAAGATCAGAGGACCGGCAATGGGATGCAAGAAGACCGAATCCAAACGCCGCGTCCATATGGGTGGCGCCGGCGCGCGATACGCCGCGCCCGACCCTACGTCGTGCGCCCATTGGCGGCAGCGTGGAATATCCTGCAGCACCGGAAGCTCAACGCGTGGAGGCGCGAGTGAGGAAGTGCCGGCCGAAGTGCCTTCCATGAACTGGAAAACCTTGTCGATGCCCTGCCCTTTTGAGGCGCTGACCAGCGCTACGGGCGAACCCAGTTCATTCGCCAGTTCGGCTGTATCCACATGGCCGCCGCGGCTCTTCAAATCGTCGGCCATGTTCAAGATGACCAGCGTGGGGAGTTTCAGACTGAGAATGGGAGCGGCCAGCACCAGGTGGCGGCCCAGGTTGGTGCAATCCAGAATCAGCAGCAGTGCATCGGGCTTGGGGACGCCCGGCATGGCGCCTGCCAGGACATCGCGCGTGACCTGTTCGTCTTCTGAGCGCGGGTTCAAGCTATAGACGCCCGGCAGATCCACCAGAACCACATCCTGCTGCGGATGCGCGGTCCCCTTATTCATTTTGGCTTTGCCCACCCGCTGTTCCACCGTGACGCCGGGAAAGTTCGCTACTTTCTGGCGCAACCCCGTGAGGCGATTGAAGAGAGTGGATTTGCCCGAATTGGGCGGCCCGATAATCGCCACTACATGGGTACGCAAACCCTTGTGCAGCGAAGCGGGCACATCCGCAACGGCACATCCGGCGCAATCGTGGCAATCGCTCATAGTTTGGAAGCCTTCGCTACGCCGTTGGATGGGCGCAGGATCAGCCGGGATGCAGTTTCCCGCCGCAGCGCCACTTCTGAGCCGTCCACGCGATAGACGCGCGGTTCGCCTCCGGGCGCGCTGCGAGCCGGAACGATGATGTGGCCGGGCAGAAAGCCTAGCTCCATCAGGCGGCGTGCAATGTCATCGGGGAGGTCCAGACGGTCCAGCACCCCTGCTTCGCCCTCAGGCAATTGAGCGAGCGTGGGCGCAAGTACGATATGTGGCGCAGCGTCTGATCCGCTGTTGACACTCATTTGCAGCATCAATCAGTATCCGCCTCTCGGCTTAACTCGTCAAGGACGTGGGGTTCTAGGTCGTTCCCTGACCCTCACACAGTATAACGGACCTTTTCGGTCGTAGTTACCAAAATGTCAAAATTATTCTAGCTTCGGAGTATTGACATAACAACGCTAAGATTTTATACTGCAAGTGTAGTTAGATTACAGGAGAACAATTGCTATGCCGATTATAAAATATGCCCCTTTCGCTGACACAGAAGACTTTCCCGCCGGTCTTCGGCTCTTTCAGGACAGCATCAACCGTTTATTGAGCGACGATGGCGTTCGCACGCGGCCCTGGGCCCCCGCAGTGGATATCCTTGAAACCGAGAACGAAATTGTTCTAAAAGCGGACGTTCCCGGTGTGGAGTTGAAGGACATCGACATCCAGCTCGAGAACGGGACTTTGACCGTGAAGGGCGCCAGAAAGATGGAGAACGAAGAAAAGAACAAAGGTTTCCATCGCATGGAGCGCAGCTACGGTTCGTTTGTCCGCGTCTTCACGGTGCCCGAAACCGTGGATGCCGAGCAGGTGAAAGCGGGCTATGAAGCCGGTGTGCTGACCATTACCCTTCCGAAAAAGGAAATCGCCAAGCCGAAAGCCATCAAAGTGCAAGTCAGTAACAACTGACCGGCGCCGGGCAGCGGAAATTTTGAACATTGCAATGGGGCGGCGTCGTCAATTCATACGAGGCCGCCTCGCGCGATAATCAGACAGGTGACAGGACGGTGTTATGAACGGCGTTAAGACGGTTCTTCTTCTAGGCATTCTCAGCGGCGTGCTGCTGGCCGGCGGTGAAATGTTTGGAGGGCGTCATGGCCTGTACATCGCACTGGCTATCGCGGTAGCGCTCAATTTTTTCAGCTATTTCTTTTCGGACAAGATGGCGCTGGCCATGTACTCGGCTCAGCCGGTGACGCCGCAAGAGAATCCTGATGTTTATGCGCGGGTTTTCCCGTTGGTGCAAAGCCTTACTCAG
>DATHNM010000325.1:0-4933 GCA_035486095.1 Bryobacteraceae bacterium | reverse complement strand
GCCGTCCGGCCAGTGGCACAACATCCGGCAGATCCATGGGCTTGGTTTCGCCAGTGGGAATCAGCTTGGGCGAAAGCACATAGTGCTGGCGCACCGGCAAATGCACCTTCCACTGATCGCGCGGAGCCTCCGGTATCTGATACCAGGGATGAAAGCCGACCACCAGCGGCATGGGTTCCACGGAATGATTCTCAATCGCCGTGCGCACCTCCAGCATGCCGCCGTACAGCCGGTGCGTCATGTGAATGGTGTGGGCGAACGGGAATTGGGCCATCCATTCCGGATGCTTCCAATATTCAAGGGTGCTGGTAACCTCTGCGGCGTGTTCGTCCGCGTGGAGCCGCCCCGTTTCCCAGGCCGAAGCGTAGAGCAACAATCCGTGAATCGGCAAGCCATTATTGTCGCGCCGGATCTCCACCGCGCCCGGGTTCAGCAAATAGCGCTTTCCGTTGGCCCAATATCCATCGGAATCCAGTCGATTGGCCCACGGGCCCAGAAACGGAATGCCGGCTTGCGATGGTTTTTGCTTCCACTCGCCCAGGGCCGGCGGCGACATCAGGATCGGCATCCCACGGACGCGCATATCGTAGGCGATATTCCCTATGGAAGGGCAGATCGAAACTTCGATGCCGTGTGCCGGATCCGCCAGGCGAATCGTTTCGATGGAATCAACCGTCAGTTTGCGTGCCGTGCAGATTTCAGCCAAGGTAAGCCAATTCTGTGACGCCTGTGCGCAGGCCAGTCACGTCCTATTATATTCACGACTTAGTGCACTAAGTGGCCGAACTAACTGACGGGAACCAGTAGTACTTGGCAGTACGGTCCTACTCCAAAGTACCTTGTCCAAGGGGTCCACTAGAGTCGAGACTGTTAATTGCATGGAAAGAAGCGACCTGGATCAGTGGCGGGGTAAAGAGGTTGCGCGCCTTTTGGCGCTGGTTGAGACGCAACGCCGCTATTATCAGGAAATTGTAGCCTCTGTTCCGGTTGGGCTTCTGGTACTTTCGTCCGATTTGAGCATTTTGCTGGCCAACGGGGCAGCCCGCAAGATCTTTGGATTGAGCAGCAGCACCCCTTCGCGCCGCATGGACACCATCCTGCCCCCTTCGCTGCTCGATCGTATTGAAGAAGTATTAAAAACCGGCCTGCAGCAGACCGGAGTGCTGGTGGAGAATGGCCGCGACAAACGCCGCCTGCGCGTCGGAATTCTGGCGATTCGTAATTGGGATGACGAAGCGGCCCAGGAAGCGCTGCTTTCGGTGGAAGATATCAGCGATCTGGCAATGCCGTTGGACGTGTCTGGGGAGGCACCCGCGGCCGAAGCGGCGCCGGAAACGCCGGCTGCACTTCCCGCCGGGGAACCTCTGCCCGCCATTTCCGCCCAGCAATTCGTTGAGAACGTCGACGCTATCGTTTGGGCCGTGGAACTGCCTTCCATGAACTTTGTTTTCGCCAGCCCGCAGGCCGAAAAACTGCTGGGCTTCGCGCCCGAGCACTGGACCAGCCATCCCTCATTTTGGCTGGACCGGGTGCGCGATTCCGATCGCGATTGGGTTGGACAAAGCTACCAGCGCGCCATTGAGGCCGGCTCCGCGCATTCGTGCGAGTTCCAGGCCATCACGGCTGGCGGCAGCAGCGTTTGGCTGCGGGAATACGCGCGTATCCTGCCCGCCGGCGAAGGCCAGCCGCGCTACATGATCGGCGTGGCGGTGGACGTGAGCGAGCGCCGTATGTTGGAAGACCAACTGGTGCAAGCGGAGCGGGTGGAAGCGGTGTCGCGCCTGGCCAGCCGCATGGCGCACGATCTAAATAACATGCTGATGATTCTCACCGGCTACAGCGAGGAATTACTCACCAGCCTGCCCGCTGGAAGCACGCTGCGCGCCGATGTGCAAGAAATTCTGGCCGCCACCGATCGCATGAGCGGGCTCACCAGCCAATTACTCTCTTTCGCGCGCAGGCAGAGCGGCGCCGCGGCTGAAATGGATCTCGAATCCACGCTGGGGAGATTCGGGCCGCGCTTGAGCGCGCTGCTGGGAACGCATGTAGGCCTTGAGCTGCACATATCCGGGGAACCCAATCGGGTGCGCGCCGATTTCGCACAGTTGGAGCAGGTAATGACGGCCATTATCGAGCGCGCGCGCCAGGCCATGCACGCCGGGGAGAAGATCCTGGTGGAGACTTCGCGCATCGATGTTACGGAAGACTTGCGGCGTCAGAACGCGCCCCTGCTGCCGGGCAGCTATGCGGTAATTTCGATTGTGGCTCCGGGGCCGCCGCTGGATGCCGAAGCACGAGCCGCGCTATTCGAATGTTCCTTGCCAGGCAAAGAACCGTGGGACGACGTGGCCGCTATCTTGTCGCGCGCTTATGGAATCGTACGGCAGTGGGGCGGCGACATTTCAGTTTCGAACGCGCCGCGATCTGCAACTGAGTTCCGTGTGTTTCTTCCGCGCTTCGAAGCGCCGGACGGCGAAGCCTCCGTGGACCCAGTGGTGATTCTGGAACCAGTGGCCGCCGTTCCGGAACCAGCCGCGCCGCTTGCGACCATTCTGGTGGTGGAAGACGAAGCCGGAATTCGCGCGCTGGTACGGAAAATTCTGCGGCGCCAGGGCTACGAGGTATTGGAAGCAGCCAACGGGCAGGATGCATTGGCGCTGTGCCGCGAACACGGCCAGCGGGTGGAATTACTGATCACCGATGTATTGATGCCGCAGATGGGCGGGCGCGAGTTGGTGGAACGGCTGCAAACGCAGGGGCACGATATGAAGGTGCTGTATGTTTCAGGTTACACCGACGATGCCACGGTTTATTCGGGCGACCTTCCGGCGGGCACCGCATTTCTGCAAAAGCCCTTTACGCTGGGATCGCTGCTGGACAAAGTAAAAGAAGTGCTGGCGAAACAGACTGAATCCTGAATTCTGTCTCCTGAATTCTGTCTCCTGAATTCTGTCTCCTGAATTCTGTCTTCCGAATTCTTCTACCGGTACATCGCGCTATAGCCCAGCTGCTGTTTAACGAAATCGCGCGGGTAGCTGATCTCCACTTTGGCGATTTTTCCGCTGCCGTCAAAGGTTGCGGTTAGCTCCGGATTGATGCCGGCCCAGTAAGCGGGTATGTCCAGCTGGCGGTAGCGAGACACCACTTCATCGCGCAAGGCCGGCTTGAAATGCACGCCATACCGGTCAATCAACGCCTTGATCGCGGCGTAGTCGCCTTCCGCTTTAATGCGCATCAGCTCCGCTAAGAGCTGTCCAACTCCTTGCCGCATCTTCGCGAAGTCTCGAATTTCCAGATAGGTTTTCCCGTTGCGCTGCACTTCTGCGATCGCGTCTGTCTTGTCCCGGATGTAGTTGACGATCAACTGGCGATCGCGCTCATGATCCTCTTCTATGCTGTCGCCTTGGGGAATGCGGCGCAACTGCGTGATCGCAACTCGAACGGCGCTGTAATACATCGCCTTGGCGATATCCGGACTTGAAATCAATCCCAATTCCCGTGTCTTGGGATCCCACACGCTCCACAGCGCCATCAAATCCGCGCGGGCTTCTTCCAGTGTTGAATAATACTCTTTCAAATAGAACCCGGGATCGTGGGTCAGCTTGGGATTCACTTTGCCCGATCCGTGGCCGATAATCTCGTGCATCGCCGTCAGCAGTTCGTCAGCTTGGCCGTCATATTTCTTGCCGATCGCGATCTCTTCCGGCGAGGCGGCGAACTCTACCAGCGCGCCCTCGCCCTGGGCCTGGTTAAGCGCCCGGGTATTCCCCATGAAGAGGAAGCTCTTGCTGCCGTATTTCTCGTGGATCTCATCTTCGTTGGGCAGGTTGTCGCCCACCGTGGTGACGTGAAAATCGCCGGTCTCAATCACGGTTTCCACAGCTTTGGCCAGCGGCGGCTTCACTCCCTGCTTGCGGTATTGGGGGGCCCAAGGCGCATGGTCCTCGAAATATTGAGCATTAGCCGCGATCTTGTGCATCAGGGCGTCAATGGCACTGTCCGTCACGGTGACGAAACTTTGCGAGGTAGCTTTGGCCCCGCGCGCGTCTCGATACACTTCGATAAAACCGTTGGCGAACTCCACGTCGGCGTTGTTCCGCACCCAATCGACATCGAACCGCAGCCAGTCCTTCAGGTCGCCGGTTTGATAGTAACCAATCAAATCGCGAATGGCCTTGGCTTGCGCGGGCTCGGCGAACTCGGCCGCCTTTTCCAGGTAGGAATTAGCTTTGGCAAGATACTCGGCATAAAGGCCGGGTGGAACGCTGTGATCGGGCGTGCCGGCCCGGTAGACCTGTTCCACTAACTGCCCGTTCTCTTTCACCAGGCGCGAATTGAGCGGATAGTGTTCGGTGAAATTCTTCAGATCGGAAAGTTTGACGCCGGAGTAGAAGTTATTGGCGCTGGCCTCCAGAATATCCAGACCACCCTGCGGACTCTTCGCCGTCATGAGCGGTTCAAATTGGGGATCGAAGAGCGACGGCTTCAGTTCCTCGATTTCCTTCTGAAATGAAGCATCCGTGAAACCGCTGCCGCCGTGATGCAAAGCCGCGAGGCCCGCTGCCCGCAGTTCGTCGAAACTGAATTCGGGCAGAAATTTCTGAGCCGTGGTTTCGTTGTGGTTCCCGCAATTGGCCCAGAAGAGCTTGGTGAAAGCGAGAATCTTGGCATAGGCGGCGCGGTTCGGGACTGCTTCGGGATGCGCGACAATCAGCTCCAGAACACGCTTCTGGCGCGGCCCGAATCGCGAGAGCTGATCGAAGATGATGGGATTGATGGCAATGGATGCCTGGGACAGCCAATATGCCAGCGCCTGCTGGCGCGGTGTGAGATGGTGAAAACTTCCCGCCTCAAGTTGAACGAAGCCGGTGGATCCCACGCGATCCACACGGGCTTGGCTTATCTCCGATTGAGACCAAGCGGGAACCGTGCA
>DATHNM010000324.1:0-2549 GCA_035486095.1 Bryobacteraceae bacterium | reverse complement strand
GAAATCACGCTCATAACCAGAAAAAAGTACGCCCAATACTGGGCTACATCGTGTTGAACTTGCACAGTTCCTCCAAAGTTAGTGTTTAACGCCTTGTCGCCCGCAATCCCCCGGAAACCGCAACCTCGCGGAACGCATGGGCAAATCCACGGGAAGCCTATCATCCGTATCTACCGCTGTCGAGTGATTGCCAGCGCAAGGCGTGGAAGTCTCTCATCCCGCAGTGCTTGCGGCCACTCGCATGCCCGTCAAAGCTCCAAAATGGGAACAGAATCGGCCGTCTAGCGTCTCAGGTTTCACCCGTCCAGAACCTGCTGGCGCCGAGCCTTTTTTCGTGCCGGCGCCCGGAGCAGTTGCCCATTATTGCAAAGGAACGTCGAATTTGTCTTCAGCGAATCGCACACTCAGGTCCCGGTCCGCAGGTTCTTTCACCCGCCCGTCCGGCCACGGGTGTAGTTTGAACAGCACCAGGACGTTCCGCTCCGGGTCGTCGTAGGCACGGAAGCGTGCCACCTGTTCCACTGAGTAGCGGGTATGGATGTCTTCAAGCATCCCTGGGTCAAGCGTGTTCCAACTGGCATACCAGCCCGGTTGATAGTAGCCCAGTTTCGTGGCCAGGTCGGGGATCGGCCCGCTCGGGTCAATATACAGGTCATTGAGTGCGGGCATATGCGTAACCAGCGTGATCTCGTCGCCGCTGTCGCACACCAGCAATCGCTTGCCGTTGGGGTGCTCATCAATGTAACGAGTCAGCCGTTCGGCAGCATTCGCAAACGTGTACTCGGGATGCAGGCCATAATTCAGCGTCGCCGCTCCATTGATTCCTACCGCAACCGATGCGATCCCAAGCAACAACCAACCCAGCGCGGATGCCGGTCCACGGAAAAATCCCCGTTCACGGTGCAACAGACGGCCTGCATCATCCTTTGCGCCGAGCAATGCGTGTGCGCCCTGCGCCACCATGAAAAAAAAGAAGAACGCCGCGACGGCAAAGTAGCGCGGCTGCGGATGATTCTGGACTGTCATAAACAAAATGCAGCCGGCAACGGCCAGCACCGAACTCCCAAAAACAGGATCGAGCAACAGGCGGCGGCCCCATTTTCTGCATGTGATCGCCACGCCCGCCGCTACAAGCCAGGCCAGCGGGATCAAGATGTGGTCAATCCATAGTCCGCCGTGAAAGGACCACCAGAAACTGATCAAGGGCCAATAAAATTCCGTGGGCTTGGGGTAGTTGTTCAAGACGAAAAAGAACTTGAAATCCGCCAGCAGTCCATGGCGAACAATTAGAGCCATCCACATCCCAAAGCTGAAGGCAAACGCGCCGGCCGCCGCGCCCGCGCATTTGAAGAGCAGTGCGCGCCTCTGCCGAAGCGGCAACACAATGGCCCACCCCAACGCTGGAAAAAGGAACACAGCGGTGGTCTTGGTAAGCACCATCAGCGTGAACAGAAAGCCGATTCCCACCGCCGCCAGCACCGGTCGCCGCAGCCGCGGCAGCCTCACCGCAAGGTTCAGCGCCCCAAGCGTCAGTGTGGTCAGCAGCGGCTCAAGAATCGCCAGGCGGCTGAACGAATAGAGCAAGGGGCTCGTCACCAGCAGGGTCACCGCCAGCAGTGCCATCCATCGCGGCCCGCGCGTTCTAAGCAGGGTGTAACTCAGTGCCAGGTTGATGAAGAAAATTACAATCGCCAGCCCGCGCGCCGCCTCCACAGTCACGCCAGTAAAGAAAAACAGGATCCACTCCAGAAGCGGCCACGCCGGAAGCGCCGCCGCTGGATTGAATTCGTCGGGAAGATGCCAGCTTCCGTTGAGATGCGCCCGAATCGCCGCGTTCCCGTACCAGCCCTCATCGGTGTACTTGGCCCAGTCCATCCACCACGGCGAGTGGTTAGGGAAATCGGCACGCAGATGCAGCGCGTGCAGCACCGCGAAGGCGCCAATCAGCACCAGCCAGACTGTGTACCACCAACGTTTCGACGACATCATCGGCGCAGCTTCTCCATAGGAGGTATGTCTTAATCCAGTTTTGAAAGGGCACGGCTTCAGCCGTGCCGCCAGGGAACTGGAAGATCCGGGGCTTCAGCCCCTGAGGGAGCGCCTTGAAGCGCATCCTGTCCGGCTATGAAACCGCCTATCGAAAATCTTAGATGCGCACGAGGTTGCCGCTGGAAGGATGTATCGAGTATACCGTTGAAGCCGGATGGCGGCCGCCGTCTTCCGGGCAAGAGGGCCGTCCCGCATCGCCGGGCAAATAAGAAACTCTTGACACCAAAGTTTTGCACGCATTACCATTAAGTTATGGAACTAAGTAGTAATGCACAAGCCGCCTCCGATCGCTTAGACGCCACCTTCGCCGCGCTCGCCGATCCCACCCGGCGCGCCATCCTCGCGCGCCTGGCCTCCGGTGAGGCTTCCGTCGCTGAGTTGTCCGAACCCTTTGCCATGAGCCAGCCCGCGATTTCAAAGCACCTCAAGGTGCTTGAGGGCGCCGGCCTCATCGTTCGCGACCGCGACGCGCAACGCCGCCCCAGCCGCCTCAACGCCGG
>DATHNM010000323.1:0-8334 GCA_035486095.1 Bryobacteraceae bacterium | reverse complement strand
ACTCAGCCTGAACACCTGATGCAGTGGTTCGGTCCCCGCAGTTGCCCACTGCTCTCCTGTGAACTGGATCTGCGGGTAGGCGGGGCATGGCGATTCATCCTGCGCGGCCCTGACGGTCGCGACATGGGAATGCGGGGGGTGTATCAAGAGATCAAGCCGTACGAGCGCCTGGTCTCCACTGAAAGTTTTGACGATTACCCGGGCGAATCGCTCAACACCATGACCTTTTCTGAGAGAGCCGGCAAAACCACGCTGACCACCCGGGTTCTCTATGCATCACAGGAAGTTCGCGATGCCGTAATTCGCTCCGGAATGGAACAGGGGGCGGGCGAATCCTATGACCGGCTAGCCGCTCATCTCGAAACCATGACGGCGGCCGCCCCGCCCGAACCGGAGCTGGTGATCACGCGCCTGTTCGATGCGCCGCGCGAACTGGTTTTCGAATGCTGGACCCAGCCCGAACACCTGCGGCATTGGCAAGGCGCGCCGCGCGGATTCACGGTCACTGCCAACGAATCCGACATACGTCCCGGCGGTTTTTTCCGCATCTGCATGCGCTCACCCGAAGGCGTGGACCGCTGGCTGGAGGGCCATTATCGGGAGATCGTGAAGCCGGAACGGCTGGTGTTTACGCACCTCTGGCTGGATGCCGGCAGGAAGCCCGCCGGCCAGGAAACCTTGCTGACCATCACGCTCACCGAGCGCGCTGGAAAAACGGAGTTGACGCTGCGCCAGACCGGTTTTGCATCGGTGGAAGCGCGCGATGGCCACGGATACGGGTGGAACAGCGCGCTCGATGTCCTGGTGGATTACCTGTCCGAAACGGCGCGTGCAATTACCGTGACACGCGTATTCGATGCGCCGCGCGATCTGGTGTTCGATGCCTGGGCCGATTCCAAACATTTGGCACGCTGGTATGGCCCCAGTGGATTTACCATCACCACGCATGCCATGGACTTTCGGCCGGGCGGCGTGTGGCGATTCGATATGCATGGGCCGAATGGCGTGGATTATCCGAACAAGATCACTTATCTCGAGATTGTGAAGCCGGAACGGCTGGTCTACGATCATGGCGACCAGGGAACGCCGGGGTATTTTCAGACCACCGTCACCTTCGCCGAAGAAGGCGGCAAAACAAAGCTGACCATGCGGCTGCTGTTCCCGTCGGCGGCGGAGCGCGAAACCGTGGTGAAAACCTATCACGCGATCGAGGGTGCGAACCAGACGCTGGATCGGCTGGGAGAGCTGTTGGGTGCAGCACGGCTGGACCGAATCACTTGATAGACTGAGTTCCCAGATGAGAAGCGAGGTGAACGGGTGACAAAGAACCGGACGTTGTGGATTATTCAAGGCGTGCTGGCGCTGCTTTTCCTGATGGCCGGCGTCATAAAGCTGATAACGCCGGCGGATGCGTTGGCGAAGGAGGCGCCCATGCTGTCGGTGGCGTTCCTGCGCTTCGTGGGTGTGTGCGAGGTGCTGGGGGCCGTTGGCTTAATTCTTCCACACCTCTTGCGAACTCTTCCAGGCTTGACGCCCTTGGCCGCGGTCTGCCTGGTTGGAATCATGATCGGCGCTGTTGTGGTGACTGTGATGACGAATGGGGTCGCAATGGCGATTATGCCGTTCGTAGTGGGGCTGCTCCTGGTATTCGTGGCATACCAGCGCTGGCGAGTGGCGGCCTGAATGTCCGAACCCGGACGGCTGATCCCACATCCGTTCCCGCTCCGCTGCCGGACAGCCAGCCTTTTCAACATCCCCGCTTGGTGGAACAATTGCATCCATAGATCGATATGCTGACGCCGCTGGGTCACGCTATTCGGGTGTTGCGCCAGAATCCGGGATTTACATTGGTCGCCGTTTGCTCGCTGGCCATCGGGATCGGCGTTACCTCGGCCAGTTTCAGCATCGCCGATACCCTGCTTCTGCGGCCCATGCCGGTGCTGGAGCCAAGCCGCGTAGTGTCTGTCACGCCCGCGCTGCAAGGCGCTTTTGGCGTTAATTCGACCATCTCCTACCCGGATTACCGCGATTTCCGCGACCACAATCGCACTTTCGACGGTCTGGTGGCCACCAACTTCTCATCTTTCGGCTTCAGTCCGGATGCCACCACGGTCCCGAAAATCACCTATGGGGCCTTCGTGTCGGGGAATTTTTTCAAAACTCTGGGCGTTCAACCCGTGCTGGGCCGCGCTTTCCTTGAGACCGAGGATCAAGCCGTGGGCCGGGATGCGGTGGTGGTGCTGGGGCACGATTTTTGGGTGAGCCAATTGAACGCAGATCCCTCCGTTGTAGGTTCCACTATCCGGTTGAGTGGAGTGGAGTGCAAAATCCTGGGCGTCCTTCCGCAAGGGTTCAGCGGCGTAACCCAGCTTCTTAACCCGTCGCTATACGTTCCGCTGGCGATGTTCCCGCGCCTGGCGGGGCTGAATCCCCTGGAGCAGCGCGATCAACGTTGGTTTACCGTGAAGGGCCGTTTGAAATCGGGCGTCAGCGTGGCCCAGGCGAACGCGGATCTGGGCGCCATCGGCGCGCGGCTGGAACAGCTTTTTCCGGCGACGAACCACAACCAGAAAATCCAGGTGCACACCGAGCTACAGCTGCGGGCCACGCAGTCGCCGCCCGACGCCGCGCTGGCCATTATGCTCAGCGTGCTCGCGCTTTGTGTACTGCTGGTGGCTTGCGCCAATGCCGGCGGTCTGCTGCTCAGCCGTGCGCGCACTCGTACGCGTGAGATGGCGGTGCGGTTGGCCATCGGTGCAAGCCGCGGCGCGCTGGTGCGGCAGTTGCTGCTCGAAAACTTCCTGCTTGCCATGGCGGGCGGCCTGGCTGGTATTGTTCTGGCCTACGCGATTACCGATTTCTTTAATGGCATGCCGGTTCCATCCGACCTTCCTGTATCTCTGAAAGCCTTCATCGACCAGAGAGTCCTGTTGTTGACGCTGGCAGTTTCGGTGCTGAGCACCTTGCTTTTCGGTCTGGCGCCCGCGCTGCAAACCACCCGTATCGATCTGGTTCCGGCCCTCAAAGCATCCGACACCGACGGCGGCGGCCGCAGGCGTTTGTGGGGACGCAACCTGATCGTCGCCGGACAGGTGGCGCTCTCGCTGGTATTGCTGGTTGTTTCCGCTGTGGTCTGGCAGGGTTTCCGCGACCAATTGTCGCAAGGGCCGGGCTTCCGGACCGATCATTTGTATCTCTCCCGCTTTGATACCCAGTCGATACATTACTCAGAGGAACAAACCCGGAAATTCTATAAGGAACTGCTGGAACAAGTTCGTTCGGCACCGGGCGTCCGCTCCGCCGCTCTGACATCGGATGTTCAACTGGGATTCAATCAGTCCAACACCGGCGTGGTTCCAGACGGCTATTCTTTGCCGGCCGGGCAACAAGCGTTCAACACATTGAACTATGTGGTCAGCGATGGCTACTTTGCAACCCAGGGAGTTCGAATACTGAGAGGGCGCGGCTTCCGCGCTACCGACGGGTCCGATGCGCCGATGGTAGCGGTGGTGAACGCTCATTTCGCGGAACACTATTGGCCGGGTCAAGATGCGATCGGGAAGCGTTTTCATCTGCACGACGCAGCCGGTCCGCTGGTGGAAATTGTGGGCGTTGCAGAAACTGGAAAATATGTTTGGATTGCAGAGCCGCCGCTGGACTTTATCTACTTGCCATTTATGCAGCACGTCCAGACGGATATGACGGTGCTGGCCGAATCGAACACTGCGGATGCGGCGAATCTGGCGCCGGTGTTGCGCGATGTGGTTCGTAAGATCGATTTGAGCATGCCCATCGTGGGCGCGCGAACGATGCAGGATTTCTTTACGCAGCGCGCGGTGAAGACTCCCGACATGCTGGTAAGAGTGATCACAGGATTGGGCATGATGGGCCTGCTGCTGGCCATGGTGGGGCTGTACGCGCTGGTGGCTTATTCGGTGAGCCGGCGTTCCCGCGAGATCGGCATCCGCATGGCGATTGGAGCGGACCGGAGGGGCGTGCTGCGCATGGTGTTGCGGCAGGGGCTGGTGCTCGGTTCCATCGGCGCGGGCGCGGGGTTGATCGTAAGTTTCTTCGCCTGCCGCGCGCTGACAGCCGGCCTTTGGATCCTCGGTGAAAACGCGAATTACGCGCTGCTGCCGGCCGTTGCGGCGCCGCTGCTGCTGGTAACCCTGCTGGCGGCCTATGTTCCAGCGCGGCGGGCTTCGTTGATCGATCCAATGCGCGCGCTGCGGGACGAATAGACGGCCTTAAAGCGTCGGGCAAAACAGACCGATATAGCGCTTGGAGTTCGTCCATGCGACGCCGGGTAGGCTTACTGATCCTGTTGACCATCAGCGGTTGCTCTCACCGCCGGGAACGAGAGCGGAGTGACCGGGACTCCGCTGCGTTCAAGGTTGGTCAAGCTGCGCACGAAATCGCAAAACACGCCGAGCAGACCGCCGCGGAAGCCGCGCGCGCGTTACAGGACAATGCGCGCAAGGCGAAGGAAGGCTGGAAACAAAACGAGCGCGAAGAGCGGGAAAAATCCAGCCAGGGCCATTGAATTTCCTGTCGATCAAGACGCCGCGATCCACTGGGTGGGAGAGATGCCCACGCGTTGGGAAAACACCCGCGTGAGAGCGGCCGAACTGGCATAGCCTACCAGTGGCGCCACCATCTTGAGTGGTTCACCTTTCTTCAATAATGTTTGCGCCACGCCGATGCGCCAATCCGCAAGATAATCAAACGGCGTGACGCCAACTACCTGGCGAAAATGCAGAGCGAAACGCGCGCGCGACATGCCGGCTGCCTGCGCCAGCGTATCGAGCGACCATGCGCGCTCGGGTTGAGCGTGCATGGCGGTGATGGCTTTGGATAACCGGGGATCGGCCAATCCCAGCAATACTCCGCCTTCCATCAATCGCGCTTCGATCGCCGAGCGCAAGAGCAGAACCAGGAAATATTCGGCCAGACGATCTACGGCGGCCTGACGGCCGGGATGTTCGCTGAACGCCTCGGCGAAAAGCAAGTCCACTGCCGGCGCCAGCTCCTTCACCGAACTTAAGGGGACAACCAGCAATTCGGGCAGAGCGCGCACGAGTGGATTTAGCATTCCCGCGCCAAATTCGATGGAAGCGCAAACAATTTCAGCGCCGCTGGTTTGGCCGGCGCGGAAGCGATGGCGGAAAGGCCTGGGATAAAACAAAACGCTCGGTTCCACGATCGCGCGTAACCGGCCGTTTGGCTGTTTAATATTCAGGACGCCTCGCCGCAGTACGTGCAGATGTCCGGCGGTTTCGCTCGCATGGTCGCCTGAAATGCCGCACAGCAGGCCGGAATAGAAGACCCGGGCCGAAAGCGTGAAGCGGGCGAAGAAGGGCGAGAGAATGTCCATGCGAGACTATTGGCTACTGTATCGATACTACTAGATACTCTGAGTATCGCCTATTCAGGCACCATGAATCATGATTGAAACAACACTGCATGAAAGAACGGAGTCCGGCGTAATCAGGAGCATCTATTCCAAAGCCGCCGCCTTGGACCGGGTTGGGATGGGCCTTCTGCGATTGGGACTGGTAGTTGTTCTGGTCTGGATTGGCGGCCTGAAGTTTGCGGGATACGAAGCCGACAGCATTGTGCCGCTGGTGGCGAACAGCCCGCTGATGAGCTTCTTTTACCATCATCCTGCGCCGGAATATCGAAGCTACATGAACAAAGAAGGCGAGCTTAATCCCGCTCACCGGCAATGGCACGAAACGAACGGCACCTATCCGTTCGCGGATGGATTGGGCACACTGATCGTTTTGATTGGGCTGTTGATTGCCGTGCATCCTTTCTACCCGCAGATTGCCGCGGTGGGAAGTTTTCTGCTGATCCTGATGGCCTGCACCACGCTTTCATTCCTGGTGACGACGCCTGAAGCCTGGGTTCCAGCGTTGGGTGACGCGGCGCATGGTTTCCCTTATTTGTCGGGCGTGGGAAGGTTGGTAGTGAAAGACGCCATCATGTTGGGTGCTGCGGTGGTCACGCTGGCTGATTCCGCCAGGAGTTACCTGCGGCGCGCGAAGTAGCGGAGCGCGCGGTCAAGCGCCGAATCTTTCGGCCGAGCGGGCCTTGGCCTTAGCGGCCTCCTCTTCGCGATTCTTGGGGGGTGCGTTGGTTTCCAGCGCATGCAGCAGGCGAGCGGAGACGCCGGCGATTTCATCCACCGCTGCCTGGAACAACAGTTCGTTGGCCTTGGATGGTTTGGTGAATCCGCTGATCTTGCGGACGAACTGCAGGGCAGCGGCGCGAACCTCGTCGTCGGTGACGGGCGGATCGAAATTGTAGAGGGTTTTGATATTTCTGCACATAGGACTAGGACCTCGACTTCCGGGCGCGATCGAGAAGCAGATCGCGTTCGCGAATATTGCGCGTGAGCGATGCGGCGCGCTGGAACTCGACGCGCGCTTCATCGAAACGGCCAAGCTTGAAAAGGAAATCGCCGCGCACGCTGGGCAGCAAGTGATAATTCTCAAGCGCCGGCTCCGACGTCAGCGCATCCACCAGTTCCAGCCCGGCAGCCGGACCGAAAGCCATAGAGATGGCGACTGCGCGGTTCAACTCGACAACAGGCGAGTGGGATAGCTGGGCGAGTTCGGCATACAGCTCGGCGATGCGCTGCCAGTTGGTGTCTCCTGGTTCGCGGGCGCGCGCATGACAAGCGGCGATGGCGGCCTGGAGCGCATAGGGGCCGGGCGAGGCTGCGGGGCGAACAGCCTGCGCGCGATCGAGCGCGGCGAGACCGCGGCGGATAAGGAGCTGGTCCCACAGCGCGCGATTCTGATCCAGTAGCAAAACGGGCTTTCCGGTGGCATCCACGCGCGCGTGGGAGCGCGAGGCCTGGATTTCCATGAGCGCGACCAAGCCGTGGACTTCGGGTTCGCCGGGCACCAGCTCCGCAACGATACGGCCCAGACGAAGCGCGTCTTCACACAGAGCGGGGCGCATCCAATCTTCCCCGGCGGTGGCTGAATAGCCTTCGTTGAAGATCAGATAGATCACCTCCAGCACCGATGACAGGCGGGCGGTGAGTTCGGCTCCGCGAGGGACTTCAAAGGGGACACTGGCATCGCTGAGTGAGCGCTTGGCGCGCACGATGCGCTGGGCCACCGTGGACTCCGACAGCAGGAAAGCGCGGGCGATCTCGTCCGTGGTGAGGCCGCCGAGCAGGCGCAGAGTCAGCGCTACGCGCGCTTCGGCGGAAAGAACGGGATGGCAGGCTGTAAAGATGAGACGCAGCAGATCGTCACCTACGGGATCATCCATTGAAGTGTCAAAATCCGGCGCAGCCAGCTGTTCGGCTTCCAGCTGATAGCCCAGCTCTTCATGCTTGCGCTGCAGCCGTTTGTTGCGTCGCAGAAAATCGATGGCGCGATGCTTGGCGGCAGCCATGAGCCAGGCGCCGGGATTACGCGGGACGCCGGAGGCCGGCCATTGTTCCAGCGCAGACACCAAGGCATCCTGGGCAAGTTCCTCAGCCACGCCGATATCGCGTACCATTCGGGCCAGGCCGGCTATCAGCCTGGCCGATTCGATTCTCCAGACGGCATCGATTGCTTTATGAGTGTCGGTAACGGTCACCGTTACCGATCACATCATTTATTGACTGGGTCGCGCAAGGGCGGCAGGTTAAGATTCGCGGCGGCTTCCTGAACGTCCGGCGGGAACTCCGACATTTCCTGTACCTGCCGGACTTCGATGACTTCGTTGTCCGAAGCCGGGCAGCGCGTGGCCCATTCAATGGCTTCTTCCTTCGATTTCACTTGAATCATCCAGTAGCCGCCGACTACCTCTTTGGCCTCCACGAACGGCCCGTCGGTTACCTTGGCTTTTCCAGCCTGGAACGATACGCGGACTCCGGCCGACGGCGGATGCAGCCCATCCAGAGCGAGCAGGACACCGGCTTTTTGCAGGGATTCGTTGTACTTCATCATGGCGGCGACAGCCTTGGCGTCGGGCATGGTGCCGGGCGCGGCGTTTTCGTAGCCTTTGGGGATCATGAGCATCATGAATCGCATGTTATTTCTCCTGTAGATTTTTATGGGCGCTCCCTCACGGTCGCGGTTTAGTTTGGCGTTATGAACGGGATCAGCGCGCGCACTTTTGCGTTGCGCAGATAGAGTCCTCCCCAAACCATGAGTCCGATGATGATGGGGAAGAGCGTATCAAACAGCGGATCGCGGACCCGCAGGTGTATGGCGACGGCGCCGCCGAAGTAGCCGGTAAGCAGAATCGCGCCCAGGATCGAGGTCCGCGGAATCACATAAGCGACCACGCAGACCAGTTCGATGGTGGCGAGAACGGGACTCAAAC
>DATHNM010000322.1:0-3632 GCA_035486095.1 Bryobacteraceae bacterium | reverse complement strand
GGCCGCCATCGTCGTCGCCCAGCAGCGGCAGCCGGCCCGAGGGTCCGGCGATGGCGTGCAGAAATTCGGCCATGCGTTCCAACTTGGCGAGAAATTCGGCGCCGGGACGCGCCAGAACCGCGTGCAGCAGAAACATATCGAGAAGATAGCGCTGATAGTACGTGGATTGCTCAAAGCTGCTGCCGTCGTTGCGGATCTGCAGATCCATCTGTTCCTGCATCACGCGGGCGCCCAGCTGTTGCCACTTTGCGGCCCGCGGGTATCCCTGGAAGAACAATCCGAGCGCGTGTAAAACCAAGGCTTCGCCCACCAGATGATTGTTCGGCGAGAAATAGAACGAGAGGTTATTCGCCAGATGGCAACCATGTAAATACAACATATGGAGCCATCGAGCACGGAACTCGGGCGGCATTTCAAGGCCAACAAAGTGATCCACCCAGATCCAGGACAAGGCGCGAAACGCGACTTCCAGCGCGCTGGCCCAGTTGGTGCCGCGATGAAAAGGGTTGTCTGCCATCCAGCTTTCCAGTTGCGCTTGAAGTTCCTGCAGCCGGCGCCGGTCTCCGGTCAAACGATAGGCCTGCGCCAGGACAATCAGATGCTGATGCCGGTTCAATTCCCAGATCAGTTTGTGGTCGCCCGCACGTTCCGTATCAAGGTAAGGAATCAACCGAAAGTATGCGAGACCCGTTTCGATGCCCCGCGAATAGTCGCGCCGCCAGCGGATGTGGGGCCCTGCTTCGATGGTCGCGCCGAGGATTGGAAACTGGTGGCGCTGGATCTGATCGGCCAGATCGACGATTTGTTGAATCCCGGCGGCCGGTTGAACATCCGGCAGTGCCAGGCGTGGACCGGCGGTGGCGTCGAAAACGGGTGCGGGAGGCAGCGCTGTGAGAATCACATTGATTAGTTCCTGGCGCGCTCGGGATAAGAGCTTCACACCACTATGTGCGGAATAGCGGGATATTTTCTGCGATCGAGAAACGCCGATTTCTCGGAAGTGCAAGCCATGTGCGATGAGATCCGGCACCGCGGCCCGGATGACGAAGGCTATCGGATAGAGGGGCGAGCGGGCCTGGGCATGCGGCGGCTGAGCATCATCGATCTGGAAACTGGGCAACAGCCCATCTCGAACGAAGACGGGACGGTATGGGTGGTCTTCAACGGCGAGATTTACAACTATCGCGAGCTGCGCGCGGCATTGATCCGCACCGGCCATCGATTCCGAACCCAGAGCGACACTGAGGTGCTGGTTCACCTCTATGAAGACGAGGGCGTGGACGGGCTGCAGCGGCTGCGCGGAATGTTTGGATGCGCCATCTGGGATGCGCGGCAGCGGTCGCTGCTTTTGGCGCGCGATCGTTTCGGCAAGAAGCCCTTGTACTACGCCAGCCTGCCGGGAGGGATCTATTTTGGAAGCGAACTGAAGTGCCTGCGCGCGGCCGGTGTGCCTCTGGAACACGACCGCGAGGCGCTGCAGCTGTATTTTCTGCTGGGCTATATCCCCGATCCATGGACACCTTACACGGCCATTCGCAAGCTGCCGCCGGGCGGCTGGCTGCGCTGTGATAGCAACGGCCGGATCGATGAGGGGCGGTATTGGACACTGCCCGCACCGGCGGAACTGCCCCCGGCCGGGTTCAGCGAAATGGAAGCTTGCGACTTTGTGCGCAAGGCGTTCGACGAGGCCGTGAAGATGCGGCTGATCTCCGACGTTCCGGTGGGGGCCTTCCTAAGCGGCGGAATCGATTCCACGTCGGTGGTGGCGTCCATGGCGCTGCAAAGTCCGCAGCCCGTCAAAACATTTTCCATCGGATTTGAAGAACCCGGGTTCAATGAACTTTCGCTCGCCGCTGCGCTAGCGAAAAAGTACCAGACCGAGCACCACCAGATGATTGTCCGGCCGGATTCGGTGGAGCTGGTCTCGAAGCTGGTGCGGCACTTTGACGAACCTTTTGGCGACTCGTCCGCCATTCCCACTTATCTGGTTTCCGAGTTCGCGGCGCGTTATGTAAAAGTGGCGCTCACCGGCGATGGCGGCGACGAGCTCTTTGCCGGTTACGAAAGTTTTCTGGACATGCAGCGGCTGCGGCTGCTGGACTACGTTCCCGCAGTGTTGCGGGCGCTGGTGTCACGCATCGCAGACGCCCTTCCTTATTCGGCTTACGGAAAGAACTATCTGCGGATGATCAGCCAGCCCACCGCATTGGGGCGTTATTTCGAAAGCGCTTCGCCGCATTATCTTTTGCAGCGCTTGCTGATGCCGGAATGGATGCCGCCCGCCGACGCTGCTTTCTTGCAGCGCAAGATGGCGCACTCGCTGCGCCCGGACGGGGCCGATGCGCTCACGCAGGCGCTCTATTTTGAAGCTACCGCCAAGCTCAGCGGCGACATGCTGGTGAAGGTGGATCGCATGTCGATGGCGAACTCGCTGGAGGTCCGGTGCCCTATGCTGGATCACGAACTGGCGGAACTGGCGGCGCGCATTCCGCATTGCTGGAAGCTGAAAAATGGGCGCGGCAAAGACATCTTCATTCGCGCGGTGGGCCATCGGCTGCCGCCGGAATTGCTGCGCCAGCCCAAGCGCGGCTTCGGCGTGCCGCTGGGCAGCTGGCTGCGCGGATCGCTGCGAAGCTTTGTGTGGGATCACCTGACCAGCCGGGCGTTTCTTGACCGGCGGATGGTATCGCCGGAGTTTGTGACGCATCTGCTGGAAGAACACGACCGGGGACGCCGTGACAATCATCACCATCTTTGGAAGCTGCTGATGCTGGAATTGTGGTTCCAGGAAGATGGAAGGCAGCGGACCCAGGCGGCGTCGGCGGAAGCTTGCGCGGTATGAGCCGGATATGGGTTTTCTGGGTGGCCGTCGCGATTCCGCTGTACGCGTTCGCCGGCTATCCGCTGCTGTTGTTTGTCGTGGGGCTGATGATTCGGCGCGACATCGATAAGGCGCCCATCCAGCCGCTGGTATCGCTGCTCATTCCTGCTTACAACGAGGCTCGCGTGATAGGGCGGAAGATAGAAAACTCTCTGGCGCTGGATTACCCCGCAGAGCGGATAGAGATTGTCATTGTTTCCGATGGTTCGTCGGATAAGACGGCGGAGATTGCCCGCTTGATGGGCGGCGCCTGTGTGCTGGAACTGCCCCAAAATCGCGGCAAAGTGGCTGCTCTGAATGCAGCCGTGCCTGGGCTGCGGGGCGAGATCATCGTGTTTTCCGACGCCTCCGCGATGCTGGCGCGCGATGCGGTGCGCCGTCTGGTGGAAAATTTCGCGGATCCGGCGGTGGGCGCGGCGAGCGGCCGCTACAGTATTGTAAGACCGGACGAAGTGAACATCGGCGCCGCCGAGGACGTTTACTGGAGATATGAGGCGTTCATCAAGTTGCATGAGTCGCGCCTAGCCTCCACCTTGGGCGCTCACGGCCATCTGCACGCCATTCGCAAGGAACTTTATCCGTTCCCGCCGCCCGAAACAATTAATGATGATTACGTAATTCCGCTCTCCGTGCTCGGAAGGGTGTTCCGCGCGGTGCACGAGCCTTCGGCCGTGGTCTTTGAAGAAGCGCGGGAAATGACCGGTTTCGGGCGACGCATCCGGATCATGGCCGGCAACCTCCAACAGCTCCG
>DATHNM010000321.1:0-4976 GCA_035486095.1 Bryobacteraceae bacterium | reverse complement strand
ACCTGGGCTTCCAGGCGCGATTTTGCGAGCGAACGCGCGGCCATCTGGACGTCAGTCAATTCCACGTCATGCGCCATGCGCTCCCGGCCAAAGCCAACCGTGTGGATGGGAATGCGCTGCCGCTTGATATCGGAAATGGTGTCGAGATCAATGCCGCCGCTGTTGTCGGCGCCATCACTCATCAAAACCACCGCACCGATGGGCAGCGTCGCCGAATCGGCCAGCACTTCGCGCAATCCGTCGCCGATGTGCGTGGCGGGGGCCGAGGCATTCAGCTTCTCGGGGTTTTCAATGCGTTCCAAATGATCGCCCAGGCGGTAAAGTCGTACTTGAAATTTACTCTTCAGGCTATTGAGCAGGCCACTATTAAGTGTTGCTAGCAGCTGATCTTTGCGGGAGTGGCCGTCCTCTTGGGTGGACATGCTTTTGCTGTCGTCAATCACCAAGGCGACAATGTTCTGCTGCGGACGAAGGGTCGCGATGCTGAGGGCGGGCTGCCAAAGCAGAAACAGGAGCAAGCAGACCAACAAGCTTTGCAGAATCCAGACCACTGCGGTGCGGGGGCCGCGCATGGTGGGCGCGATGACGCGGCGGCGGCTCCAGATCACCCATCCCAGGCCAGCCGCGGCAATCAGCAGGAGTGCTGCCAGCGTCCACACCGGCCACTGGCCCAAGAGCACGAAACTGCCTTTGGCAAAGACAGTGGGCGGATATTTGAAGAGAAACTCAAACATCGGATCGGGGCGCCAGGGATAGCCGGGGCGGTGAGCCTAAGAAACGCTGGAAGCACACGCTTCCGGCGGCGTGACAGAGGAGCGGAATGGCCGTGAACGCCGCAAAATCGGGCATGGAAGTTTCCAGCGCTCTCAGCATATCATGCTACTTAATGTTAGGTGTCCCGCCGAGCGACTTCGGTTACAGAAATCTGAAGAGAGGATCGGCCGGATGGGCGGCTCCGCCATTGCCAGCGCTATAGCGCAGTTGAGAATGGATGCTGCCCCATTCGATTCGAAATCCATGCCAGGTTTGCATGGGTATGATTCAATGGGAATAACGGCACATGGGCTATTGGGGATTTAAGTTTCGCAGAGACCGCCGGGCGCTGAACCGCCGGGCGCGGGAATGGCGCATGATTGTGCGCGGAGTGGCGTCGACGGATCACCCCGTGATGGCGCATATCATTCCTATCCGGCGCTGCAATTTGTCTTGTACGTATTGCAACGAGTACGACGATTTCTCGAAACCCGTGGCGCTGGAGACGATGACGGACCGGTTGGATCAACTGGCACGCCTGGGAACCAACATTGTCACTTTCAGCGGCGGCGAACCGCTGTTGCATCCCGATCTGGACAAACTGATTGCGCACGTACGCCGGCGCGGCATGCTGGCCGGGATGATCACCAACGGCTATTTGCTGACCCAGCAGCGCGTCAATCAACTGAACGACGCCGGGCTGGATCACATGCAGATCAGCATCGACAACGTGATGCCCGACGATGTATCGAAGAAAAGCTTAAAGGTCTTGGACAAGAAGCTGCAGATCCTGTCCGAGTACGCGCTGTTTCATGTGAACATCAACTCGGTGCTGGGCGGCGGCATACGGAATCCGGAAGACGCGCTGGTGGTGGGAAAGCGGGCGCTGGAACTGGGATTCACATCCACGGTGGGAATTATTCACGACGGCGACGGGCAATTGCGGCCCATTGGCGAGCGCGAGCGCAAGGTGTTCCTGGCGATGAAAAACTTCGAGAAGAAGAATTTTTCGCAAATCAATTATTACCAGGACGACATCGCGAACGGCCGCCCCAGCCATTGGCGCTGCCGCGCGGGGGCGCGCTATCTGTATATTTGCGAAGAAGGCCTGGTGAATTACTGCACGCAGCAGCGCGGTTATCCCGCCAAGCCGCTAGCCGAATACACCGTGGAGGATGTGCGCCGCGAGTATTTGACGGAAAAAAGCTGCGCGCCGATGTGTACCATTTCATGCGTGCGGCAGATTTCGTACTTCGATTTCTGGCGCGATCCGCAGACCATCGCCAGCACGGCCCCGACGGAGCACGAGCCGTTGGTGCAGATCCAATCCAGCGGAAACTAGCATCAAAACGTATTCGCAGGAACGTGCGCCACAATTAACTGAGTGCCTGGTCCAGGTCGGCGATGATGTCTTCCACCGCTTCAATGCCGGCGCACAATCGCACCAGGCCGTCGCCGATGCCCATGCGCTGGCGCTGCTTGGGCGCGATCTCGCGATGCGATGCAATTGCCGGATATAACAGCAGGCTGTGAACATCGCCCAGCGAAGTGCCGCGCACCACCAGTTTCAGCTTGTCCATGAAACGGAACACGTCTTCTTTGGTGGCATCCTTGATTTCGAACGGAACCAGCGCGCCATACAGCCCCTCGGGCAACAGGCGGCGAATCACCGCCGCGTCCGGATGATTCGGATCGGCAAGATAGTGCACCCGCGCAACCCGGGGATGAGTTTGCAGCCAGGTGGCGATGCGGCACGCGTTGGCGCACTGCCGTTCCATGCGAATGGCGAAAGTCTTGATGCCGCGCATGGTGAGATAACTTTCAAAGGGGCCTAGTACCGGGCCCAGGGTGCGCGAAAGCGTCCTCACGATATCGCTGTGCGCTTCGTCGGTGACCACCACGCCGCCCAAAACGTCGCCATGGCCGGCCAGAAACTTGGTCAAGCTGTGCACCGAAAAATTCGCGCCGTGTTCCAGCGGACGAATCAACAGCGGAGTCGCGAACGTATTGTCCACTACCAGGGCCGCACCCGCTTCCGCCGCCAGTTCGGCGATCAGATCCAGATCGCCCACGCGCAGCAAAGGGTTGGAGATGGTCTCCATGACGATGCATCCGGGCTTGGTTTCGGCAATCTTTTGCGCCACCGCCGCCACATCGCAGATGTCGACGAAATCCACCGAGACGCCCATCGGCTCCAGAACCTGCGTCAGCAGCGTGGTGGTGGCGCCATAGAGCGCATTGGCCGCCAGAACGGACTTGCGGCGATCTGTAAGAGCCGCGAGCAAGGCCACGTGAAGCGCCATCATGCCGGACGAGCAAACCTGCGAGCTGTGCCCTGACTCGAGTTCGGTAAGCAGCTCTTCCAAGCCCGTGCGCGTGGGATTATCGTAGCGGCCATAGCAGAAGCCAGGCTCTTCGCGGCCCAGCACGCGATCCAACTTGGCGGTGTCTTCGTACAGGTAGGTGGTGGCCGTATAGATGGGCGTCGACGATGGAACAAAACCTCCCGGCGCATCGGGATTCTTCTTCCGGTCGCCCACGTGTACAGCCTTAGTTTCGGTTTTCATACAGACACGTCACCTCACTTTCTCTTCCAGCGCATGCCTTCTTTAGTGTCCTCCAACACGATCCCGGCGTCGAGCAACTCCTGCCGGATTTGATCGGACCGGGCGAAGTTGCGCGCCTTTTTCGCATCCGCGCGTTGCTGAACCAGCGCCTCTACCCGCGCGTCTGACCAGCCGCCTTCCATCTTGGTGGGCTCGAGCACCGCAAAAATGCGATCGAAGCGTTCCAGCAGATCCAGCGACGGCGCGGTATTGCCGGCGCGAAATTCGCCCGCGTCCATATCCGTGTTGGCGTCGCGCACGAATTCAAACAGCGCGGCCAGCGCCTCGGCCGTGTTCAGATCGTCATCCAGGCTTTCTTCGAACTGGCGGGCCGCCGCTTGGGTTCGCTGCAGGATTTTTTCGTTCGTACCGTCGGGATATTTGTCGGTTTCCAGGCGCAGCTTGAAGTTCCGCAGCCGGTCGATCGCGGTGGCCGCGGCTTTCAATCCATCGAAGGTGAAGTTGAGTTTCTTGCGATACGGCACCGAAGCCAGCAGATAGCGCACCACCTCCGGCTGATAGCCTTCCTGCTGCAGATCCCGCAGGGTATAAAAATTGCCCGCCGACTTGGCCATCTTCTGCGATTCGACATTCAGAAATTCGGAATGCAGCCAGAAGCGCGCGAAAGGCTTGGAGGTGATGGCTTCAGACTGGGCGATCTCGTTTTCATGGTGCGGGAAAATCAGGTCCACTCCGCCCGCGTGGATGTCCAGCGTTTCGCCCAGATACTTCATGGCCATGGCGGAGCATTCGATGTGCCAGCCGGGCCGCCCCGGGCCGATCTGGCTTTCCCAAAAAACCTCGCCTTCCTTGGGCGCTTTCCATAAAACAAAATCGCGGGCGTTGGCTTTGTCGTATTCATCCACGTCCACTCGCGCGCCGGCGCGGATGCCGGTGAAATCGTTGTGCGACAGTTTGCCGTACTCGGGGAACTTTGAAATGCGATAGTAGGTGGACCCTTCACTTTCGTAAGTGAAGCCGCGCTCGGCCAGCTTCTCGATGGCGCCCACCATTTCCCCGATGTGCTCGGTGGCTTTGACCATGCGCTCGGGCTGCTGGAGGCGCAGGGCGGCCATGTCTTCGAGGAACGCTTGGGTGTACTTGCTGGTGTACTCGGTCAGCGTCTTTCCTTCGGCCGCGGCGTTGCGAATGATCTTGTCGTCCACGTCGGTGATGTTCATCACGTGGTCCATTTGGTAGCCGCGATAGAGCAGCCAGCGGCGCAGAATGTCCTCGAAAGTGAAGGTGCGCAAGTTGCCGATGTGGGCGAAATTGTAGACCGTGGGTCCGCATGTATACATGCGCACGGTGTTGCCTTCGAGCGGCTGAAAAAGCTCCACTTGCTGGGTGAGAGTGTTGTAGAAACGAAGGGCCATTGGGAAGTTGAAATGAATGCAGGAACTCTCATGGTACCCCAGGCTTGCCGCTTAGCCGAGAGGCAGACAGGCGTCGGACTATCGATTTGAGGTATAAACCTCAATGATGAGCCTAACCGGAACCTGGCTCCGGCACCCCCAGAACGTATGGCTGCGCAGAGCCGTGTTCCAGATTCATCTGTGGTCCGGAATTATTCTCGGCATTTACGTTTTCCTGGTCTCAGTCAGCGGCAGCGCCATA
>DATHNM010000320.1:0-10452 GCA_035486095.1 Bryobacteraceae bacterium | reverse complement strand
ATTGCGAATGCCATCTGCTGATCCGACGCTCTATGGAGCGCATCACCGAAGAGGGCGCGGGCGTCCTGGTCTATCTGCACCAAACCGGCCCCGGATTTCGCAACCATGCCGCTTATGGCACTCCCGATGGCCAGAGACAGTCGCAGCACGAAAGCGGCCTGGGAGCCCAGATCCTCTCCGATCTGGGCCTACACACCATTCGCCTGCTCACCAACCACCCCCGCAAGATCGTCGGCCTGGACGCCTACGGCATCCACATCACCGAACAAGTCCCGGTATGACCGATACAGTGCCTGAGCAGCCAACCCCTAATCCCTAACCCGGGAACTTCCCGCATGCTACCCTCGTACTGTCAGCAGAGAGGTTTTCATGACAAAGTTCCACCGTCTTGCTGTGCTCCTGGCCCTTCCCCTGGGCGCTTTCGCCGCCGATCCGGCCCTCCTTCAGATGGTAATGCCCGAGTCGCAGGTTGTGGCCGGGCTCCAGGTGTCCCAAGCCAAGGGCTCGCTCTTCGGCCAGTACGTTCTTTCGCACCTGTCGGTGAATGACACCAAGCTCCAACAATTCACTGCGGAGACCGGTTTCGACCCCACCAAGGACGTCAGCGAGATCGTGATTGCGTCCAATTGGAAACCCAACAGCCCCGCCAACCACTGGCTGGTGCTGGCCGACGGTGCGTTCAACGTGGCTAAGATAACAGCAGCGGCGCAGGCCAACGGCGCGGTTCCAAGCGTCTATCAGGGCGTCAATCTGCTGACACACTCCGCGTCATCCGGCACACAGGCGGCAACCGCGTTCGCATTCTTCGGCACTGCGACAGCACTGGTGGGCGATATCGGATCCGTGCAGGCGGCCATCGATCGCAAGCAGAGCAACGCCCCCACCGACAGCACGGTGTTCAACAAGGCCCAGCAAGTGAGCTCGAATAACGATTTCTGGTTCGTAACGCTGGTGCCGTTGTCGAACTTCGCTGGGGCCATTCCCGATTCAAACTTGAGCGGCGCTATGCAAGGCAACCTGTTTGCAGCCATCAATCAGGCCAGCGGCGGCATTCGTTTCGGCGACACCGTGAACATCTCGGCCGAGGCGGTGACGCGCTCGGAGAAAGACGCTCAGGCGCTGGTGGATGTGGTGAAATTCTTCGCCGGCCTGGTGCAGTTGAACAAACAGAACAACGCCACGGCCGGACAGGTGGCCACTTTGCTCGATTCGCTGCAAACCAGCACCTCCGGAAACACCACTACCATCTCGCTGGCCATTCCGGAGCAGCAACTGGAACAATTGCTGAACAGCGCGCAGCCGCATGCCCGCAAGGCATCGCTGCGGATTAACTAACCGCAAGCCGGAGCACTATTTCGAAGCGGCCACGCCGCCCATTCGCACAAACCGGAAAATCTCAAACACCGCGCGCCCGTTGCGATCGGGCACGGTCTGGATCATGTGCTTCTCAAACCCAGCCGATCGCGCCACGCGGATGATCCTTTCGTTGGCATCGGACCATTGCAGGAATGGCGTGGTATGGCCGATCCAAACATCGTCCGCCAGGCGAGTAAGAAACCAGTTGCGATCGTCGTCCGGTATTCCCGGCGCGAGAAAAGCCTGATCGGCGAAGAAAAGGTGCAGCTGGTTGCGATGCAGCACCAGCAGCGGCGCTAGAATTCCCCAGTCGTCCACCACCAGATCGGCGGGAATGCGGCCGGCCTCCTCCGATAGCCGGAAGATGGCGTCGTTCCAGCTTTTGGTGGGCCCGTAGGTCTCCAATTGATAGAAATATTCGTTGGTCAGCAGCAGGTTATCCACGGCCAGAAAGATCACCACCGCGGCCAGCAGGACAGCTCCGGCATGTTTCCATTGGAGCGGCCGCCAGGCTGCAGCCTCCACCAACGCCACTGCCAGGAACCAGTGCGGCAGCGGCCAGAGCAGCACCACGTGGTGGGCTCCCAATCCAGCATCCTTGGTCAGCGCCATTTGGATCCAGGCCACCGCCATGGCAATCAGGCAGAACAACAGCGGCCTGCGGGCGCGCGTGAACCAGAGCAGCGGGACCAGCACCAGGGCCGCCAGGAAAGCGGCCTCCATCTCGTTGTGATAGTGATAGCGGACCCCGGCCAGCAACTGTACCTCATCGGAGATGTCTTCCAGCGTCGATTCGGAATCGCGTGCGTTGCCGGGCGCCCACGGCGGACGGACCATATAGTCCCACAAAATCTCGCCGTCCAAGGTGATGCGCAGCGCGTGCCAGCGGGAGGCGAGTTGGGACGGCACCAACGACGAATTAGAGCGAAACGTTTCAAGTGGAAAGGCGACGTTGTACACTACCAGCGGCAGAGCGCCCACCAGTAATCCGGCGATGGCCAGGCCCAGGTTCCTGGGCGTTAATCGCGACCACAGTTCGCGCGGGAACACCGCAAGCGTGGCAATGATAAGCCCGCCGAATAACCAGACGAAGAGCGCCTTGTCCCACAGAGCCAGACCAAAGCAGAAGAATCCCCAGAACAACCTGGAGTTCCGTCCGTTGGAAGCGAACTGCAGCAGCAGCGCCATGCCCGCCAGCGTGAGCAGGTGCTGCAGCGCCACCGGCCCCCAGTCGAAGCAAGTGGTCAAAAGATACACAGTGTCGGTGGCAAGCAACAGTCCGCCCACCCAGGCCACCGTCACACTATGCGCTCGTTCCAGCATTCGCACGAACAACCAGATGGTGACAGTGCCAAGCAGCAACACGGGCAAACGGATGGTCAGGTAGGAGGGACGAATGCGCGTCAGGATGGGAAAGTAGAGCCAACTTTTTAGAGCCCCCAAGTAGGACAACTGCATCAAAGGGATCTGTTGGTGAAAAATGTGGGCATCGAAGGCCGCAGCCGAAGGAAGGTGGAAGATCGCGTTCGCAAAGAAAACCTCGTCGGCTTGTATCCCTACCAACGGAAGAAAGGCTAGCCCTAGGCCAAAAAATAGGAGAGGAAGAATTACGACGTGCCACCTACGTAGCTTGAAGTTGGATAACGCCGTCATCGTCGATCCACGCCGGTCGGGAGAAGGCCAAAACCAGGAAAAGTTAGCTACCTGGGAGCCGGCTGTGGAACAAGCCGCAGGCCGGGGAATAATTACTGCCCAGAAGGTAATCAGTATACATCATGGTGGAACGGGAAAAACTCCGTTACCAAAACGGGTCCAGTCACGTCTTTCTGCGGTTGAAGCATAAATGTTTGGACGTGTGTGGTCGATATGAGGCAAATGTCAGGTTCGAAAGACCAAAACCGAACAGTCCGGGGGAGCCAGACCCCCTGGGTTTGTGAAAGTTTATCCTGGCACTTGAATTGCTCAGGGGATGTGGTATGATCTTGAGAGCTAAACTGCTGAGAACCTCTCCGGCCGATGGGCGCTGCCATTGTGCCGATAGCTCCACAGTTCACCCTACTTTAGTAATTTGGTGTAACGGCTTGAACCTTTCGAGAGGCTTCCACGTCTAAACGTGTTGACAGCGGTTGTAAGAAAAGTGAAGTAACTAATAAGAAGAAGGAGAGTTAATCCAATGACGAAGACCGAGCTAAACAAATTTAAAGAAGTCCTGGAAACTAAACAGGCTGAGTTGGCGCAGGTATTACGGAACCGTGAAGGGATTGCAATCGAGAAGAGTCCGGACGCGCTGGATGAAGTCCAGAACGCTGCCGAGCGAGAGCTTGCGATTCGCAATTTGGATCGGGAATCTAACCTTTTGCGTAATGTTCGTGCGGCTTTGCACCGCATCGACGAAGGCACCTTCGGCGTTTGCCTGCATTGCGAAGAGGACATTAGCATTAAGCGTTTGCACGCCGTACCGTGGGCCGCTTATTGCATCCAGTGCCAGGAAATCGCGGACCGGAACCAGGAAGAAGGGTCCGATTCGCTCGACGATATTCTCGTTCACGCAGCCTAACCGGCAGGAACCTAGTATTGCGAAAGGGGGGGCATGCACCCCCCTTTTCGTTTCATCCCGCTAGAGCGATCATCGCTACCATCCTGCCAGACGCCTCTCGATCTCTCCGGTACGATTCATACAGTTCGGAATTGCAGTATGTGCACTCTCGCGCCGCGCTAATCTGTCCCGTGCTGACGCCATTTCGTCCCAGCTGCCGACACATCGTCTCGATCAGATCGATCTTGGTTCGTCCGGAAAGACCGAACTGAACCGCTACCTCCGGCCCCACTTCAAAGCAGCACGCACCAATTCCAGGCCCAATGGCAATGACAAGATCCTCCGGCTGGCTGCCGAAGTGTCGACCCATAGTGTCGATAGCTTTCGACGTGATGTCGGAAACAACACCGCGCCATCCGGCATGAACCGCCGCCACTGCGCGATTCTTTGGATCGGCGATCAGAACCGGAAGACAATCGGCCGTCCGGATTGCCAGGCCGATACCAGCGACATTTGAGATCAGCGCGTCGCCCTCGCCTTGCGGACCGGCCGATTCCACCAGCAGGACGCGATCCGAGTGGATTTGCCTGGCGCTTGCCAACTGACTGATATCAGGCCATTGAACGCTCAGGCGAGTCCCGAACCCATGCACCAGCCACGGTAATCCATCCAACGCCTCTGCCCGAAGAACATCGCTATGGCCGCGCCGAAACAAAGCTCATTGTAACCCGCAGCGGCTCCGGAACCGTCGTACGATGGAGTAGAGAAAGAGGTCCGTTTAGAATGCTCGAAAGTATCGGAATGCCTGAGTTGCTGGTAATCCTTGTGATTGCCGTTCTGTTATTCGGCGGCAACAAGATCCCGGAGCTTGCCAAGGGCCTGGGCGAAGGAATTCGCAACTTCAAAGATTCAATGAAAGGTTGAACGGGAAAACCCGGGCAGGAGTCTAGCGGACCGTTGCCGCCTCTTCCACGCGCAGGTGCTTTTCAACCGCTTGCACCAGGTCTCTGGTGCGCACTGGCTTCGCCAGAAAATCCTGCATTCCACAGCGCACCGAGCGCGCGCGGTAATCGTCTGAACAATTCGCCGTCACCGCGATGATCGGTGTATCTCGATAGCCCGGCAATTGCCGGATCTGTTCCACCGTTTCAAAACCGTCCCATCCGGGCATCTGCAAATCCATCAGGATGACGTCGAAGCGCGTTTTGGAAGCGGCCTCCAGCGCCAGTCTTCCGTCGCCTGCGCATTCCACATCGAAAGAATGCCGCCGCAGGGCATGGCCGGCAATGGTTTGGGCGATGGAATTATCGTCCACCACCAACACCCTTCCGCGGCTCTTCTTCACCTCATGCAAGCGTGCGCCCGCATCCATCGGCAGCTTGAACGGCAGGGTGACCGTGAATACACTGCCCTTCCCCAGTTCGCTATCCACGGAGATGGATCCATCCAGCAAAGCAATCAACTTCTGCGCCACCGCTAAACCCAGCCCCAGGCCGCTATGATTCCTGGACAAGCCGGTCTCCAATTGCCGAAAGCTCTGGAAGATTTCCGCCAGCCGGTCGGCCGCGATTCCGATGCCGGTGTCCGACACCCGTAAAGTCAGGCTCACCCGCCGGCCCTTAGCCTCAATAGTCGCGGCCCCCACTTCCACCTGACCTTCGCGCGTGAACTTTACCGCGTTGGCCACCAAATGCCACAGGATCTGCCGCAAACGCAGCGGGTCACCCACCACCATCTCCGGCAGACTGGAATCCAGTGCGCGCACCAGGCACAACCCCTTGGCTTCAGCCTTGGCCGCAAACTCACCCAAGACGCCCTCCAGGGCATCGCGCAACGAGAACTCAGTCTCCTCCAGCAGCACTCCGTTGCCGGAGAGCGCCGAATATTCGAGCGTGACGTTCAAAATTTCGAGCAGGTTTTCAGCGCACAGGCGCGTTGCGCCCACATATTCAAGCTGGTCTTCGGAGAGCGGCGTTTCGAGCAGCAGATCCGTCATCCCGAGAATTCCGCTGAGCGGTGTACGAATCTCGTGATTCAGGCTGGCGAGAAATTGCCCTTGTACGTCCAGAAGCTCATCCGTTTTCAATGCGATACCGCCTATTGAGTCATCGGCAAGCGCGCCCATGGCCTTTAGGCACCCGGACGGCTACGGCGTGGTTCGAATAGTCGTCGTGCGCCGGATACCATTCGGGTCTAAGATGCTGTTCACTCCGCCATAAATGATGAACACGATTACATCGCCGGGAGGTGCATCAGACGGTACCTTGACGTTGATCTGCCAAAGCCCAGCGAAACCCGGCGCCAGTCCTGACCACTGAACGTCGCTGGACGGTACGAAGCCCGCGTTGATGAACACCTGTGGCAACTCCGGCGTGGATGCAATTCCCTGCGCGCCCTGGCCATCCGGCGGCATTCCGCTGACGACCCCTTGTCCGGTGGCATACAGCGTCACCGTGCTTCCGGCCTTGGCTGGATTCGCGCCGTTGTTCGCCGAACCATCCTGGTTCGATGCCACCACCTGACCCGATCCGCTGCCATCCACGGTGAACAGGCCGGGCGATTCGGCGTCCATCTGAAATAACCAGCTGGCCAGCACCTGGCCGCTGGAAACACGCGCGACTTGAATCTCTTCCAGCCCTCCAACCGGCGTCGCTGCTGGAACCTGGAAGTTAATTTGGCCGGGAGACGCAAACAGCAGCGGCGCGGGCGTTCCACCCACCGAAACCTGAACGTCGGCGGCGGCGAACGGCGCGGAGGGGAACGAGAAAATAGTGGCCAGCATCCCGGGCGCGAAGCGGCCAAAGAAGTTGGCCGCGTTGCCGGACAGCTGGCCGGGAATGCCGCCGGCGGAAGTGGTGTAGTCGATGGCCGGATAATAAAACCCAACGCGATTCGCCCCACCTTCGGCGATCACCGGATTCCCGAACGGATCGGTGGCCACCGAAACCGGTCCGAAAACGCTCAACGTCGCGCTGGGCGCCGCGTTCTCAATCACCGCGACGCCGCTGGCATATTGCAGCACCTGATTGCCGCCCGTGTTGGTCACCCAGATGGCGCCGCTGGAGGGATCGACGAACACGCCATACGGATGGCTCAGACTGGCAATGGAGAACAGCACGGCTGGATTGTTGCCGGCAGAGGGAACACTGGGCAGAACAGCAATGCGATTATTGCCCGTGTCGGCAACGTAAAGTTCGTCATCGGAATCGAGCGAGATCAAATGCGGCCCCGCCAGTACGTTCGCGAGTGAGCTGCTAAAATCCGGTTGGCCGAAAACATTGCTGGCCGCTTCACCGGATTGAAAGTCGCCTGTCGCGGTCTTCTTGAAATAGAGAACGCGATTGGCCAGAGGGTCTGAGACCACCAGGTCTCCCGTAGCCGTAAACGCCAATCCGTAAGTGCTGCTCATGGTCTGCGCGCTTATGTCTTTAATGGGCTGTCCAACCAAACTGGTCTGGCCCAGAACCAGATTCGCCTGCGGCAATCCGGCGCCCGATTGTTCGAACGGCACAGCAAATCGGAGCACGCGCGCGTTGCAGGTGTCGGCGATGTAAAGGTTGCCCTGGGCGTCCACCGCCAGCCCCTGCGGCGACCATAGCCCCTGCGCGTTGGCCTGCGTCGGATTATTGTTCGGGTAATTCACCAGAGCAGTGGCAAGATCCGGCTGGCCGATCACCAGATCGGCAGTCACATCGGCCTTCACTTTTCGATAATCCAGATAACCCAGCACCCGGTTGTTGAGCGGGTCTGCGACGTACAAATGCGGCGGCGACGATGCGCGATCGATCACCGCGCTTCCCCCCAGCGCGAACGGCAGGGCGCCGTTCAAGCTGCAAGATCCCGTGTTGCCGCTGAAGCCAACTTCGCGGCCATCAATCCGGTTGAGCGAATTATAGGGAAAATCGGACTGTCCCAGAACACGCGCGGCACTGGTGAAGGTCCCGCTGGGCTGCCGCGGAAAAGCGAGTACGCGGTGGTTTCCCGAATCGGCCACGTAGAGGTTCCCCGTGCCATCAAACACCGCGCTCACCGGACCTCCCACGAAGGGATTTGGCTGAGGCCCGGCAAAGGTTGCCTGGGTAGGTTGCGCGTAGCCCTGATTGGATTGCGCGCTCTGAAAATTGCTTTGTCCGATGACGGAAATCGCGGGCGGCGAAAATGCAGCGCTCTCGATCGGCCACTGCTCAAACGGACTGTAGCCCAGGATGCGAGCGTTGCCCGTGTCCACCACGTAGGGATTGCTTCCGGCAAAGAAAACCCCCTGCGGCGGCACCGCGTGGCCGCTGCTGTCCACCGCGCCCAGCGTGCTCTCGCTCACGGACGGAGCGTTGGGCGTAGTTACCACTCCCATGACGCGCGCAACCGCCTGCCCAATCGCAAACGGCGGCGCATAAACCACCACGCGATTCGAATTATCGGCGATGAAGAGCCGGCCTTGCGGATCGAAGGCCAGTCCGGCGGGTTGCGATAGATAGTTCTTCCCGCCGCGCGTGATATTTGCGGGCAGAGATGTCGACGAGAAATCGTTCTGCCCCAGAACCAGATCTGCCGCCGGCTGATTGCCGGCCCCCGCGTGGAGCACAGCGGCGGGATATCGCAGCACCCGGTTGTTGCCCGGATCAGACATCCACAGATTCCCCTGCGCATCGAACGCCAACCCGGCGCGAAACACGCCTCCACCGTTTCCCAGCGCAAGCGTATTGGCGCTGGGTGCATTTTGGCCGCCGTTGGACGATTTGCCGTTCAGATCCGGCTGGCCGATAATCAAATCCACCACCAGCAGGTCGCTGGTCTGCGCAAAGGGCGCAGGATAACGCAGCACGCGATTATCGCCCGCGTCCATTACGTAGAGGTTGCCCCTGGCATCCACGGCGAGGCCAACGGGGCTGCTCAGCCCGGTGCTCAAATCGCCGCCGGGCCCTTCGGGAGAAGTGGACCGAAGGTCGCGCTGGCCAATCACCAGGTCCGCATAGGCGCCGTTAGTAAAGCTTGAGGCGTTCTTCCACGCAAGCACGCGGTTGTTTCCGAAATCGGCCACGTAGAGAATGGGCGGCGTAACCGATGCGTCGAGCGCCACGGCTTGCGGATCGTTGAATTCCCTACCCTCAACCAGGTTGGGCGCAATGGCAGTCAGCACTCCCTGCTGCTGCAAGACGGCTTGCCCAACTATGCGCGAAGGGGCAGGATTGAAAATGGTTTGCGCTTCCAGCAACTGCACGGCCGCGAGCAGAAGCGCTGCGAGAACTAACCGGTTGTAGTCCACAAGGCTAATTCATCTTGTGGCGGTTGGGTGTGAAACTTCTCTCCAATAGTGATCAGCCAACGCCGTCGGCTGCATCAATAATAAAATCGCGCTGATATTTCCCGAAAGGCATCCATTCGTGGAAGCCGCATGAAAGTGGGCAAGTTGCTTTGGATTGTCGATCTGGCCGCCACCGTTTTCCTGGGGCTGGAGGGTGCCATGGCTGCCATCGACGGGAATCTGGACGTGTTTGGCATTCTGGTGCTTTCTTTCGCCACGGCGCTGGGCGGCGGATTGATTCGCGATCTGCTTATCGGAGCTGTGCCTCCCGCGGCAATTCAAGGTCCGAGCTACGCCCTCGCGGCCTTTAGCGGTGGGGCGGTCGCCTTTCTTTTGGACCACCTGCTGCGAGCAGTGCCCGGCGCTCTGCTGACAACTGTCGATGCGGCAGGTCTTGCGTTGTTTGCCGTGGCCGGCGCGGCAAAAGCGCTGGATCGCGAGATCAAGCCCTTCATGGCAGTACTGATGGGGACCATTACAGGCGTTGGCGGAGGTACGATCCGCGATATTTTCCTGGCACGCGTCCCCGCCATTCTCCGTGTGGACATCTACGCCGTGGCAGCGGTTGCCGGTGCAAGTGTCATGGTGGCCGGCGTCAGGCTGGGGTTGCGTCGCACCTGGATGATGCCGGCCGGCGCGGTGGTCTGTTTCCTGCTGCGCATGCTTGCCGTACGGAACCACTGGAATCTGCCGACCGCGAGCGGCCACTGAGCCTGCAAAGATTTCCCTACGCCACCAGGCCCTAGCCTGCGATATCCTTCCAATGTTTGTACACCAGCGCCACCGGTAGCCCAACCACGTTGAAATACTCGCCTTCAATACGGTCGATGAATTTGGATGCCAGGCCCTGAATCGCATACGCGCCGGCCTTGTCTACGGGCTCATCACTGGCGGCGTACGCTTCCAGTTCCTCTTTGGCGAGTGCGACGAAACGGACGCGCGTGGTGGCGGTGTCGACAATCTTGCGCGATTCGGATCGCAGGCAGAATCCCGTAATCACTTCATGTTCGCGCCCGGACAGCAATGTGAGCATACGCGCCGCATCGGAGGCATCGCGGGGCTTTTCCAGCACGTGGCCATCGATCACCACCACCGTATCGGCGCCCAAAACCACTTCGCCCGGAAGAATTGGGACCGCGAAACACTTCTCCTGTGCCAGACGCCGCACATAATCTAATGGCAGCTCGCCGGCGCGGCGCTCCTCGGGAACCTCGGCGGTTCGCACCACAAACGGAATGCCCGCGTCGCGCAATATTTG